>CAIYNF010000090.1 GCA_903927505.1 uncultured Bacteroidota bacterium
AAACAATTTTGCTTTGCTTTTGTTATAAATGATATGAAAAAACCTATGGCTATTTTATTGATAGTATTGTTAATTGTTGGCGTTGGTGTATTGTTTGCATTTAAATCTGATAAGATAGAAATGCCCGCTTATAGCGTAATAAAAAAATACGGGTCTATAGAAATTAGACAATACCCGAACATGATTGTTGCGCAAACAAAGTTAATGCAAAGCACCCAAGACCAAAGAATGAGTGGTGGTTTTAGGACTATTGCAGGTTATATTTTTGGCGGAAACGATCGCAATCAAAAAATTGCCATGACCGCGCCAGTGGTAATGAAAATGGGCGATACCGCTAGTATGTATTTCATGATGCCTAAACAATATAACAGCACGCAATTGCCTAAACCAAATTCAAGCAAAGTTGAAATTGTAAACGAACGAGCTAGGGTGCTCGCTGTTATTCGCTTTGGCGGATTTTCTTCCGAAATGAAAATTGAAAAATATAAAAATAAATTAGCTGCTATTATTTCTGAAAATAATTTAAAAACAACAGGACCCTATATGTATATGGGTTACAATGCGCCTTGGGATGTAATTAATCGTAGAAACGAAGTGGCCATTGAAGTAGTGAACGTAAATTAATAAGGCATGAGTTGGATCAATGAAAATAACGCCTTACACAAAACCTACACCTTTGCAGATTTTGAATCGGCTATGCATTTTATGCAGCTAGCCGCTAAACAAATTGCAATTCATAATCACCACCCAGAGTGGACCAATGTGTATAATAAAGTTTCGATTAAACTAACTACACACGATGCGGGCAATACCATTACCGAAAAAGATGAAATGCTGGCGGTAACGTTAGATGAAATATTTAATAAAATACTGTAACTTCAAGTTAAATAAACTTAATATTAAATAGGTAAACCCCTATCAAATCATCATGAAACATTGCATTCTCCTTTTCGCATTATTATACGCAACTACGCTTACCCAAGCGCAAATAGGCATAGGCACTGCCTCTCCAAATGCTGCATCTCAATTAGAAGTAAGTTCTACCAGCAAAGGTTTTTTACCACCCCGCATGACCGCTGCACAAAGAAATGCCATTAGCACGCCTGTTGCTGGATTAATGGTTTGGTGTAACGATTGTGGTTCCAATGGAGAAATTCAAATTTACAATGGAACCGAATGGGTAAATTTTATTGGTGGCACAAGACAGATGTCTTCTGCAGCTTCAACTAAATTAGGATCAGATATCGATGGCGAAGCGCAAAGCGATCGGTCTGGGTATTCTGTTTCCATCTCTTCGGATGGAACAAAAGTAGCTATTGGTGCGCTAGACAATTCTGGAGGCGGATCAAATGCTGGTCAGGTAAGGGTTTACCAATACAGCAATAACGCTTGGGCTCAAATTGGCGCAGATATAGACGGAGAAGCGGCAATGAATCAATCTGGCATGTCTGTTTCCTTAAGTGGCGATGGAACTACGGTTGCTATTGGTGCGCCGGGTAATTCTGGAATAAATGGTGCATATTCTGGTCATGTAAGAGTTTATAGAAATAATAGTGGCACTTGGACTAAGATTGGTTCAGATATCGATGGGGAAGCTGCAAATGATGGTTCAGGGCGTTCAGTTGCAATATCTTCTGATGGAAACATTGTAGCCATCGGCACACCAAACAATGGAACAAATAATAGCAGAAGGGGTCAGGTAAGGGTTTACCAATACAGCAGTAGCACTTGGACACAAATTGGCGCGGATATTGACGGAGGGTCTTTATATGAAGAATCTGGTACAGCTGTTGCTATATCATCAGATGGCACAACTGTAGCCATCGGTGCTCCTCAAAACAATAATAGTAATGGCAACGGTGCGGGGCAAGTAAGAGTGTATAGAAATATTGCTGGTACTTGGACAAAATTGGGTGCGGATATCAATGGTGAAGCCGCAAGCGATGTATCTGGAAGTTCCGTTGCCATATCTTCGGATGGTACCATTGTAGCCATAGGAGCGAAATGGAATGATGGCGGCGGCAATAGTGCGGGGCAAGTTAGGGTCTATCAATACAGTAATAGTTCTTGGACAAAGATTGGTTCAGATATCGATGGTAGTGCCGCTTCTGATCAAGCTGGACAATCTGT
>CAIYNF010000091.1 GCA_903927505.1 uncultured Bacteroidota bacterium
CGATCCCTGAGCGAAGTCGAAGGGGTATGATAAGGAGTAGAAATTTTCTAAAAACGTAATTTGCCTAAAGAGAAAAATGGTTCGGCAAGCTCCCCAAGACGGAGTGGGAGCGCAGGCTCACGACGGCGCGTTAGCAAGCAGCGGCAAAAAAACTCGCTTCTCGCTTCTCGTTTCTCGCCTCTCGTTTCTAAAAATTAGATTGCAGCTCCTCAACAGCTAAATAAGCCATCAAGCCCGCTCCTAATGCCAGCGCTTCTTCGTCAATATCAAAGCTTGGGGTATGTACCCCGGATGTAATTCCTTTGGCTTCGTTTCTGGTGCCTAAACGGTAAAAACAGGCGGGTGATATTTGTGAGTAATACGCAAAATCTTCTGCTGCCATCCAAATGTCTAAGTCAACAATATTATCTGCGCCAACATAAGCTGTCGCAGCGGCTTTGGTTCGGGCCGTAACTGCTGGATCATTTTTTAAGAAAGGATAACCTTTTCTAATTTCAAAATCTACAGTGCCTCCCATGCCTTCCACAATGCTTTTGGCAGTTGTTAGTATTAATTCATGTGCCTTGGCTCTCCATGCTTCGTCTAAAGTTCTAAAGGTACCTTCTAAGTATACTTCGTTTGGAATAACATTGGTAGCGCCATTGGCAATAACTTTTCCAAATGTAAGTACGCTAGGAATAATTGGGTTGGCATTTCTACTTACCAATTGCTGCAAGCCTGTTAGCATTTGTGCCATAATAGCTATTGGATCTATACATAAATGTGGCATGGCACCATGGCCACCTTTGCCTTTAATAGTTAAATATAATTCATCTGTGCTGGCCATGTACAAACCGCTTCTAAATCCAATTTTGCCAACGGGTAATAAGGGCATTACATGCTGACCCAAAATACTGTTTACATTTTCTAAAGCACCTTCTTTGATCATTAAAGAGGCACCGCCTGGTAGTTTTTCTTCACCTGGTTGAAACAACAATTTTATAGTGCCTTCAAAATGGTCTTTGTGTTCGTTTAATAGTTGTGCTGCACCCAACAAACAAGTAGTATGTACATCATGTCCGCAGGCATGCATCACACCGGTATGGATAGATTTATAAGGAACATCATTGGCCTCAATAATTGGCAATGCATCCATATCTGCGCGCAAGGCAATGGTTTTTTTTGCAGGATTTTTTCCTTCAATAATTACTTCTAAACCTGTATTGGCTATTGACTTAATTTGGGTAATACCCATTTCCAATAACATAGTTTTTACATATGCCACCGTTTCAAATTCTTGAAAAGACAATTCTGGATGTTGGTGAATATGTCTTCTTATTGTAATTAATTTTTGTGAAAGGCTTTTGGCCTTTTCTTGAATGCTTGCTATCATGCTCATATCTAAGACAAAAGAAATACTAATAGTTCATTTTACCAAAGGGTGACAATAATCATACATAAGAGCCGAGGGCTGTTAGTAATTTTGACGTTTAAACCAACAACGCAATAATTCATCAAACATTAAAATTTATAGCATTATGCAACTTAATAAAAACATAGCAGTAAGTGAAAATGGCTTTATTTTCAATCCTGTTAGCGGCGATTCTTTTTCAACCAATCCAATTGGTCAGGAAATTATTAATTTAATGAAAGAGCAAAAAGACCGCAAAGAAATTGTTAAAATCTTAGCTGAAAAATATGCTACCGATGCAGCTATTCTTGAAAAAGATTTGGCAGATTTTTTTCAAATGTTATTGAGCTACCAATTAATCAATGGTCATGAGTAAACCCAAAATAACCGTAGCGGTTTCGGGTCTCAATAATATTGATAGTCCTGGGCCGGGCATACCCGTTATTCGGGCGCTCAAAGAAAGTACAGAATTTGATGTGCGCATCATAGGTTTGAGTTATGAAACACTTGAACCGGGTTTATATATGCACAATTTGGTAGATAAATCTTATTCTATTCCATTGCCTTCTTCTGGCATGGATAGCCTCTTGCAGCGCTTGGAATACATCCATAGCAAAGAAAAACTAGATGTAATTATTCCAAATTTTGATGCAGAGTTACATAGCTTTATTAAATTAGGTTCGATCCTAAAAAGCACCTACAATATTGCCACCTTTATGCCCGATTTGGAAACATTTGAATCGCGTCATAAATCTGTTTTGTATGAGTTTGGTGTGCAAAATGAAGTGAAGGTTCCTAAGGCTAAAATGATTTATTCGCCCTCGGAAATTCAGCAAGTTGGATTGGAATTAGGCTACCCCATAGTAGTAAAAGGAAAATACTACGATGCCAGTATTGCCGCCACGCCAGAGCAAGCCGTCAATTATTTTCATAAGATTGCTAATAAATGGGGATTGCCCATTATTCTGCAAGAATTTGTTTCGGGCAATGAGGTAAATGTTACCGCCATTGGCGATGGAGAAGGCAATTGTATTGGTGCGGTTCCTATGCGTAAATTATATATTACGGATAAGGGAAAAGCTTGGGCAGGTATCTCTCTTTTGGATGAAGAATTAATAAAAATTACCAAGCGTGTTATTGCCAATTCTAAATGGCGTGGTGGTTGCGAATTGGAATTTATTAAATCGCAAAAAGGGGAGTATTACTTACTAGAAATGAATCCGCGTTTTCCTGCTTGGGTTTACTTGGCCGTGGGTTGCGGACAAAACCACCCAGAAGCTTTGGTGAAAATGGCCTTGGGTCAGAAAGTAAATCCTTTCCCAACTTATGAGAGCGGAAAATTATTTGTGCGCTACTCTTTTGATCAAATTGTAAGCCTAGCGGAATTTGAAAAAATTTCAACCTTGGGTGAATTATAAATTTTAAAAAATTAAACGTAAAAAAATATGGCTAAGTTAAGTTATGAGCGTCCGGTTATTCAAAAGTTAAATACCGGTAGCATGAATAAATTTGGAACACGTACAGAATATGCGCCGGTTTCGCATATTGAAGGTGTTGCCGTTAAAGAAATAATAGCAGAATATGGTTCGCCTGTTTTTGT
Organism: uncultured Bacteroidota bacterium; assembly: GCA_903927505.1. Lineage (GTDB taxonomy): Bacteria > Bacteroidota > Bacteroidia > UKL13-3 > UKL13-3 > B1. The sequence continues at coordinate 2,991 of CAIYNF010000091.1, forward strand.
TATTAGCGAACCGCAAATTAGAAAGAACTACCAAAACGCGGTGCGTGCCTTTAAAACGCGTTACCCAAAGGTGCAATTTGCCTGGAGCTACAAAACAAATTACCTCAATGCTGTTTGTAAAGTGTTTCACCAAGAAGGTGCTTGGGCAGAAGTGGTATCTATCTTTGAATACAAAAAAGCCTTGGGCAATGGGGTGCCAGGAAATAAAATTATTTTCAATGGTCCAGATAAATCTGAAGAAGATTTAACCATAGCCATAGAAAATAAATCGCTCATTCACATCGATCATTTTGATGAATTGTACATGCTCATTGAAGTGGTGCAAAAGCTGAAACAAAAAGCTTCTGTTGCCATTCGCGTAAACATGGATACAGGCGTTTATCCAATGTGGGATCGTTTTGGATTTAACTACGAAAATGGTCAGGCTTGGAACGCCATTAACAAAATAATGAGCCATCCAGAATTGGAATTAAATGGTTTGCATTGTCATATTGGTACTTACATGCTTACTGCAAGTGCCTACGCAACTGCGGCTTGGAAGCTGTGCGATTTGGCTGTTAACGTAAAAGCAAAATGGAATAAACCTATTCAATACCTAGATTTGGGTGGTGGATTTGCTTCTGCCAATACTTTAAAAGGGAGCTATTTGCAAGGTCCAGATATTATTCCAAGCATGGAAGATTATGCTGAAGCCATTTCTAGCACGATCCTAAATTTTGGTTTCAAACAAAATGAATTGCCAACCTTATTTTTAGAAACTGGTCGTGCCTTAATAGACGATGCAGGATATTTATTAGGTTCGGTAATAGCTACCAAACGCCTGAGTGATGGCCGCCGCGCAACCATTATGGATTTTGGTGTGAACCTATTGTTTACCGCTTTTTGGTACAACCATAAAATTTCTCCTGCCCAAGAATTCTCGCACCACACAGAAGATATGGTGGTATACGGACCCTTGTGCATGAATATTGATTGTATACGTGAAAGTGTAAACTTGCCATTGTTGAGCAAAGGCGATCAAGTGGTGGTGCACAAAGTAGGCGCTTACAACATGACACAATGGATGCAGTTTATTCAAATGCGTCCAAATGTGGTAATGATTGATGGGCAAAACAAAGTACATTTAATACGCCACAAAGAATCATTGGATACCATGTTGCAATACGAACATTTGCCGCAACACCTTGAGAAGTTTGAATTGTAATATTGCCTCTTTACTGAAAAAAATGTAAGATGCAGGTCCAAAAATTGTAACATGAAAAAAGAAATAAGCGCTTCCTATCTTGTAGATACACTTCTACACAGCTACAGCCAAATATTCTTTTCTTTGAATAAGCGCTTTGCTGCCCTTATTTTATTGGTTACTTTTTTCGACCCAAAACTGGGCTTCTTTGGCATGGCTGCTGTGGCTTTGGTAAATTCTTTGGCCTACGTTTTTGGCTTCGATAGAAAGGAAATTCGGGAAGGAATTTTTGGATTCAATGCCTTGCTTTTTGGCTTGGCATTGGCCTATAAATTTGAAGTAAATACTGCCTTTATAGCTTTGTTTATTATTGCCAATATTTGTTTGTTGGTAATGACAGCCGTATTTAAAGGAACGCTTGGAAAAGTGCATCTGCCATTTTTAAGCTTTCCTTTTTTTGTGAGTTATGGCTTGGTATTTTTGGCTAGTGCAGAATTAAAAAACATTCATGTAAATGTTCCTTTAAGCTACACAGAAAGTGGTATGCCAACGGTAGCTAATTTCTTTCAAAGCCTTACCCATAGCCTCGATGCAGTGCCCATGCCTGTTTTGTTGCAGGTGTTTTTTAAAACGCTTTCTGCAACCTTTTTTATTCCTTCTGTTTTAGGTGGATTGCTTATTGCAATTGGACTCTTATATTTTTCACGCATCGCTTTTTCTTTGGCAGCTTTGGGTTTTAGTTTTGCTTTTTTTGTGTACCAAGTTTTTGGTGCAGATATCTTCCAATTGTCGCAAAACATGGTGGGCTCAAACTATATTTTCTTTGCCATTGCCATTGGTGGGTTTTACCTCATTCCCAATAAATATTCTTACGGCATGAGCCTAGTATTGGTGCCGGTTTTAATGCTTTTGCAAATAGCTTTTGATAAGTTATTTATTGGCTTTCAATTAAAAACATTCACCCTGGCCTTTAGTATTTTAACCACCATCTTTTTATATGCCTTGCACCAACGTTGGCTACCTCGTTTTTTGCATTTGGTTACAATCCAATATTATTCTGCAGAGAAAACAGTTTACAAATATTTAAATGCCATTTCTAGGTTCAACCAAGCGCATTTAAAGAAAATTGCCTTGCCATTCTGGGGCCAATGGCAAGTGAGTCAGGGATACGATGGAACCATTACGCATTTGGGCGATTGGAGCAAAGCTTTGGATTTTGTGGTGGTTGACGAAAAGGAAAAAACATACAAAGAACCTGGTCTTCATTTACAAGATTTTTACTGTTACAATAAACCTGTTTTGGCACCTGCAGATGGCTATGTGTTTGCTATTGTTAATCATATAGACGACAATAACATAGGCAATGTAGACACCGAAAGAAACTGGGGAAATACAATTATATTAAATCATTTAGATGGTTTGTATTCGCAAATTAGTCACCTCAAACGCGATTCTTTTAAAGTGGCTGTAGGCGATTTTGTAACAAAAGGTACCTTGCTGGCAACCTGCGGTAACAGTGGTCGTTCGCCAGAACCGCACTTGCATTTTCAAATGCAAAACAGTCCTAAATTGGGCGAAAAAACCTTGGAATATCCTTTGGCCTATTTCATGGAAAAAGAGGAATTGAAAATATTTGAAGTGCCAAAAGAGAAAAGTGTCATCAGCAATGTGGAGCCTTCGCAATTGCTCGTAAATGCTTTTGATTGGGCACCTGGCAAGAAATTACGTTACATTAAAAAGGATAAATTACAAGAAGTAGAATTTGAAATCTTTACCGATGCTTGGAACCGTTTGTATTTGTTTGAAGAAAAATGGAACAGTTATGCCTATTTTGTAAATGATGGCACACGCTTTTATTTCACCGATTTTGAAGGCGATAGGAAAAGTAATTTATTTCAATTGTACATGAGCTGTTACTCAGTATTATTGGGTGCTTATCCTAAAATAACTTTGCACGACCAGTTGCCCTTGTTTCATTTTAATTCGCCGGCATTAATTTGGTTGCAAGATTTTGTAGCACCCTTTTATATGTTTACCAAGGCCCAATTTAGCAGTCAATTGGTGGAAGTAGATCAATTAATGGCACCTCAGCATATGCGCATAAATGCCAAGGTGAAAGCCTCTTTGCTGAACCGAACTTTTAAAATAAATACATTTTCTTTGGTAATTAACCCCAATGGATTGGCTGAATTAGTTATTCAATCAGGTAAAAGAAAGGAGCATTGGTTATGCGCCGAATAATTTTTATTTTTCTTCTATTGCCTTGTATTTCTTGGTCGCAAGCGCTTAATTATTTTACCGTTGAAGAACAATCATTGCAATTGTTCAACGATTTTGAATACAAGAAATTAATGGTATTGGGCGAAAAAGCCATTGATGAAAAAATTGATTTTTACGATTTGCGTGTGCGCTTAGGCATTGTGTATTTTAAGCAAAACAAATTTGAAAATGCTTGCATTCATTTTAACAAAGCTATTGAAATGAATCCTTCTGATGCAGGTGTTTTAAACTATGCTTATGTGTGTTTATTGTATACCGCGCAATACAATAGGGCCAATGAATTATTGGTAAAATACCCCGCTATTGTTTCCTTGTTAAAGCCTAAATCTAAAGGTATTGCCAGCATTGAACTGGAGCAGGGGAGGGTGTTTGCCGCAAATGGCAGCGCTATGTCTACAGACAATATCCGATTAACAAATGCCAATTATGCGCAGGGGAATTTTTTTACCAATATGAATTATATCCGCGGCTATGTGGAGGCATTAAGCACCCCAAGTATGCGTTGGCATTTTGGCGTAAATTTGTTTCAATCGTCGCACAATTCTAAAATTGAATTTTTTAACCAGAATGTTTTAGAAACCAAAACCAGTTTAAATTACCAATACAATATTGGACTTACGCAAACTTTTAAAAAAGGTTTTACGGCAGGCTTGGCAATGGGTTTATGTCGCCAAAATTTTCCTTATCCCTACATCAATAGCAGCCTTAATCCGCCTCAGCCAAATGCCAGCATAGCAGACTCTACAGAATCAAGTAGCACTTTTACTTATAGTGCTATGCTCGCTAAACGTATGAAATTTGTGGAGCCTATCCTTCTCCTCAACTATGGTAATTTTGATTTAAAAACGCGCTGGCAAATGGAAACAGGCATAACTTATTTTCCGTTAGGTCGCGACCAATTATATGGATATAGCAGTTTGTCTTATATCAATCAAAACGCCATAACTAGCTATGCCTTCAACCAAAAAATAGGTTATACCATTAAAAATACCCTTACCCTTGAAGCCAATTATTTGAGGGGCTCTTTGGATAATTATATGGGCAGCATGGGTTTCCTTACCCTCAATACTTTTGACCCCTTAAATTGGTCATTGGGATTGGATGCTGGAATCCATTATAAAAAAATTACCATTACACCGGGCTATAGGTTCCAACAAAGAACGGGAACAATTTTACAAGAAGAATCACCAAACCCTGGATCGGCAATACAGCCGCAGGTTTTAGAAAATTCATTTACATACAAAACGCAACTTTTATTTATTACCATCAAATGTCAGTTTTAAAACAAATTTTATTTAGCCTACTTTTTTTAAGTATGCTCCAAGCAGGTGCCCAAAATCTCAGTGATGTTTTTGCAAAGAGTTATGCGGCAGAAAAAACAGGTAATTACACCGTGGCCATTTCAGAAATGAATGCCGATGTGAACCGCAGTTCTTATGAAGTAAATTTACGTTTGGGTTGGTTGTTTTATTTAGATAAAAAACACAATGAGTCTGTTGCCTTTTACCAAAAAGCAATTGCCCTTAAACCCTTTTCAACAGAGCCTTTGTGGGGTATTATTTATCCTTTGAGCGTACAAGAAAAATGGACAGGCATAGAGCAAGTTTATAAGGAAATATTAAAACTAGATGCAGGCAATTCAAAAGCCAATTATTATTTGGGTTCTATCTATTTTTATAGGAAAGATTATAATGCCGCAAAAAAATATTTAAGTGTGGTAACAGCGCTGTATCCGTTCGACCATGATGCCAATTTATTATTGGCCTGGACTACCTATTATTTGGGGAATAAAACAGAAGCGCAATCTTTGTTTTATCATGTGTTAAACAACAAACCAGAGGATGCCTCTGCTAAAGAAGGCTTGGCTTTAATTAAGTAATTGTTTTATTTAGTATCTTTCTGCCGTGAAAGACTTTAAAAAATACTACGTAATTCCTGCGCCTCCAGAAGATGTGTATTTGGCGCTTACGCATGAACCAACTATGATGCTTTGGACCAGCGACCAAGCTACGTTTGTAGCGGAAGTGGGTACAGAATTTTCAATGTGGGATGGCAGTATTATTGGTAAGAATTTGGAGTTTGAACCCAATAAAAAAATTGTGCAAGAATGGTATTTTGGTGAAGAGCCTACCGAAACACCAAGCATTGTAACGCTTAAATTACATGTGCATGCGCAAGGTACTTCTTTAGAGGTACGTCATACCAATATTCCAGATCAAGAATACAACGATATTATAGATGGTTGGAACAACAACTACATGGGTGAGTTGTATGATTTCTACGACGAATAATTTTCCATTACCAAGTTATTGGTTCGATCCTATTGGAAACTAAATAGGTATTGCATTGACTAAAATGTTTACAGCTAATAAAACCCCTATGCGCAGATAAGGGAGATGGGTGAGGAGCTTGTAAAATCAGGTGTTTGGAGCTGTCTATTAAATGTATTTTGCTCTGCGCATAATTGCCCCACAACAAAAAAACAATGTTTTCTTTTTCATTACTAAGGGAAGAAATTACCGCATCGGTAAATTCTTCCCAGCCTTTCTTTTGGTGACTTCCAGCTGCGTTGGCTCGAACCGAAAGCGTTGCATTTAACAATAAAACCCCTTGCGTTGCCCAAGCACTTAAGTTGCCAAAAAGTGGAATTTGGTAGTTGGTAAAATCATATTGCAAAGCCTTAAAAATATTGCGCAAAGAGGGAGGAAAAGCCACTCCTTCATTCACAGAAAAGCTCAAACCATGCGCTTGTCCTGCTCCATGGTAGGGGTCTTGTCCCAATAAAACTACCTTCACATTTTGAAAGGGCGTAAGCTTAAATGCTTCAAATAGTTGCGATGGGGAAGGATAGAAGACTTGCTTTTGATCCAATTCACTTTGTAAAAATTGCATAAGTTGGCTATAGCTTTCTTTTTTAAAAGCCTCTGCCAATGGCTGTCTCCAGCTTTTTTCTATTTGCAATGCCAACAAAGTTTATGTTTTTACTACTCACAAATGTCTGCCCTTTGCACCACATGTAAAAATCCGTCGATATTTTTATTTGCTTTTATGGGTTCAGCCCATCACTTTTGTTTTATGAATTACCAAGAGATTATTGAAAAAGCATGGGATGATCGTTCCCTTCTTACTGATGCGCAAACACAAGCTGCCATCAATGAAGTGATAGAAAAATTAGACAAGGGTTTTTTACGTGTGGCCGAACCAATTGAAGGTGGCTGGAAAGTAAATGATTGGGTAAAAAAAGCGGTAATTCTCTATTTTCCAATTCGCAAAATGGAAACCATAGAAGTGGGTCCTTTTGAATACCATGATAAAATGGCGCTCAAAACAAATTATGCCCAATTGGGCGTGCGCGTAGTGCCTAACGCCGTTGCACGTTATGGTGCTTACCTGAGCAAAGGCACTATTTTAATGCCCAGCTATGTAAATATTGGTGCTTATGTAGATGAAGGAACCATGGTAGATACATGGGCAACTGTTGGCAGTTGTGCGCAAATTGGCAAGCATGTGCACTTAAGTGGAGGTGTAGGCATTGGTGGTGTTTTAGAACCCGTACAAGCAGCTCCAGTAATTATAGAAGACAATTGTTTTATTGGTTCTAGGTGTATTGTTGTAGAAGGCGTACACATTGAAAAAGAAGCCGTATTAGGAGCTGGTGTTACGCTTACCATGAGCACTAAAATAATTGATGTAACCGGCCCCGAACCAATTGAATACAAAGGTCGCGTACCCGCACGTTCAGTGGTAATTCCAGGATCATACACCAAACAATTTGCAGCAGGAGCCTTCCAAGTTCCTTGTGCTTTAATTATTGGGCAGCGCAAAGCAAGTACAGATTTAAAAACCTCTCTCAACAATGCTTTGAGAGAATATAATGTTGCTGTTTAAATTTTTAGTGTTTTCCGCCTTGCATCATTTTAAAAATATGCAGCAGGGCTGGAAATACAGCATCCATTGATTCGCTGGCGCCTCTGGTGCTTCCTGGCAAAGCCAATACAAGGGTATTGCCAATTAAACCACAAACACTTCTAGAAAGCATGGCATAAGGCATACGCAATTGGCCATAATCTCTAATGGTTTCTGCCACTCCAGGAATGTCTTTTTCTATCAATGGGCGCAATGCCTCAGGAGTTTTATCTGTGGGTGATAGTCCAGTGCCACCAGTAATTATAAGCAAATCGCAGGCCGCTGCACAAAAGTGTTTCACTTGTTGTTGAATGCTATCTATTTCATCTGGTATTACCAAATAAGCCGCATTGCTAATATGCATTTTTTCTAATTTCTCTAGAATGGCCTTGCCTGCTTTGTCTTCTTTTTTGCCGGCAGAAATACTATCAGAGCATACAATTACGGCTGCTTTTAATGTTGCACCAATCTCATTTTTATAATCAGATTTGCCGCCTTTTTTCTCTACTAAACGAATGCTGCCAATTTCAATTTGTTTGTCAATAGGCTTTAGCATATCATACATGGTAAGGGCTACAACGCTGGCCCCATGCATGGCTTCCACTTCCACACCTGTTTTATAAATGGTGGCAACTTCTGTTACTATTTTAATTTCTAGGCCATTTATTTCAAAAGAAATTTTGGTGTATTCAATGGGCAAAGGATGACAATCTGGTATCATATCGCTGGTGCGTTTTACGGCAAATAAGCCAGCAGTTTTTGCCATTTCTAAAACATCGCCTTTAGGTACTGCTTTGTTTTGAATGGCCAAAATTGTTTCATTCATACTCACGCGCAAAATAGCCTCAGCGCTTGCTATACGGTAGCTTGGAGATTTATGGGTAATGTCTATCATACTTTTATTATTGGTTTACTTTCCATTGTTGGCCATTGTCTATAAACAATTCTTTTCCCCAAATTGGAACTTCTTTTTTAATGCGCTCTACCACATAATTGCATGCTTCTATTGCAGCTTGTCGGTGCGCGGAGGAGGTAAAAATAAAGAGGCAAATTTCGCCTGCATTTACTTTACCTAAACTGTGATAAATATGCATGCAAGTGAGCTTGTATTTTTCAAAACAAGCTTCTCTAATTTGATAAAAAACTTCTTCTGCCATTTCTGGGTAACAGCTGTATTCAATAGCTTCTACAGTATTTTCTTCAATTTTATCGGCCCTAACCTGACCTAAAAAAATACTATGCGCACCAATATCTTTTTTGCTGCTATGTTTGGAAATTGAATCAGCAATAAATGTTGCAGAAATAGCACCTTCTATAAACACATTTTTTTTCTTTTTAGGTTCCAACATTTCCATTACAATTTAATGATATCAATAATATGAACAGGGCAATTTACCTTGGCACGTAAATTTTCTTCGTATTCCCAATCTGGTATGCTTACATTAAACATTCCACGTTTGTCTACGCCACCTACCAAAACAGATTTGCCATCTATTCTGCTTACGCCCCATCGCTGAGGAGCTGCCTCCACACAGGCATTGCAGCCAATACATTTATTTCTTTGTTGAATAATTTTATACATCTTGCGCGTCTACAACCTTGTATAATTTATCTGAATGTCTCACTTTTTCTGAAAGCGGTAAGGAGAATAAATCGCCTTTGTTTATTTCATTTACTGCTTTATCATCAACGCGCAATTCTTCAACAATACTTTCTTGGTAGCCGCTGCTTGGGCCCATTACAATAATTTTATCGCCCACTTTTAATTGATGACTTTCTGCTTTGAATTCTGCCACACCAATATTGGGAAAATAATTCATGCCTTTGCCAATGTATATTTTCTTTTGGGTAGCCTTTGATCCATACTCATCATTCCATTCACCCATTTTTTTGCCAAGGTAATAACCATCCCAAAAACCCCTGTTAAATACTGTAGCCAAGCGGGTTTTCCATGCTTGTACCTTCTCGTCAGTAAAGCTTTTATCGTAATAAGCATCAATGGCTTCTCGGTAACATTTGGTAACGGTATATACGTAATCTGCAGAGCGTCCACGACCTTCAATTTTCATTACCTTAACGCCGGCATCAATTATTTTGTCAATAAAATCTATGGTGCAAAGGTCTTTTGCCGACATAATATATTCATTGTCTATTTCAAATTCAATGCCTTCGTCTTTGTCCATTACCACATAATCTCTTCTGCAATTTTGAATGCAAGCACCTCTGTTGGCGCTGGCATTGTGGGAGTGGAGGCTTAAATAACATTTGCCCGATACGGCCATGCACAAAGCGCCATGCACAAATATTTCAATTTCAATTGGCTTTCCAGAAGGACCCGTGATGTTTTTTCTTTTAATTTTTGAACAAATATCTGCTACCTGTTTAAGGGTTAATTCCCTTGCCAATACTACCACATCGGCAAATGTGCTATAGAATTCAATGGTTTCAACGTTGGATACATTGGCTTGTGTAGAAATATGAACTTCCACACCTTCTTTGTAAGCAGTGCTAATGGCAGCATGATCGGAGGCAATAATTGCGGTAATTCCAGCCTTTTTAGCTGCCTGAATAATATCCTTCATCAAACGGATATCATGGTCGTACAAAACAGTATTGATAGTTAAATACGTTTTAACATGATGTTTTCTTCCTATTTCTGCAATTTTATCAAGGTCATGTAAAGTAAAATTATTGGTTGCCCTGGCGCGCATATTCAATTGTTCTACGCCAAAGTATACAGCGTTACAACCTGCCTGAATGGCTGCCATCATTGATTCATAAGAGCCCGCAGGCGCCATTAATTCAATGGGTGCAATGGCGTTAGTTTCCGTGGTCATGCTTTTCTTGTTCGTTAATAGACGCTTGGTGAATACGATCAAAAATTGCTTTAATAAAATCCGTATCCAAGTCTAATTGTTGGGCTTCAAATATCCTGTTTTGGATTGTTTTTTCCCATTGTTGCGCTTGCACCACGTCTAAATTCAATTTCTTTTTTTCTTTTCCTATGGTTCGAACCAAATTTTTGCGCTTGGCTAATAATTGCAAAATGCTTTGATCTAATACATTTAAATCATCCCGCAAAAGAGCAAGTGTATCTGCTGTTTGATTAGGTTTATCAGTAGTTTCAGCTTTTACTATTTGCGTCTCATAAAAACTATTGTGCAAAGAATGGTAGCTTAAAATTTTATTGGCCAAGGGCGTTCCCAAGCCTGTTATGATTTTTATCACCTCATTGGCTTGCAAGCAGCCAATAATGCCTGTAAGCACGCCAATTACGCCGGCTTCGGCACAATTTTGTATGGCAGCTTCATTTGGTATTTCTGGAAATATATCTCTGTAACAAGAACTGTTGCCATCTTTATCGGCTAAATTAAATACCGCTACCTGACCTTCATACCTTGAAACAGAACCATATACCAAAACTTTATTTTGCGCCTTGCAGGCATCATCTAAAACATACCGTGTGGCAAAATTATCTGTACAATCTATCACCAAAGAATAATCTGCAAGAATGTTTGCAGCATTCCATTCATCTATGCGCACCACATGTTCGATTACATTTATTTGTGGATAGGCCAATTTTATTTTGTGGCAAGCAGTTTCAGCTTTCCCTTTAGAAATATCACTCGCCTGAAATAAAATTTGTCGGTGCAAATTGCTTTCTTCAATTTGGTCATAGTCGGCAATGCCAATATTACCAACACCTGCGGCTGCCAAGTATAAAATAGCTGGGCATCCTAATCCGCCAGCACCTACCACTAAAACTTTGGCCTCAAGCAGTTTTTTTTGTGCCACCAAACCAAAATCTGGCAATAATAGTTGTCGTTGGTATAATTGGTAATTCATTTTCTTAGCCGCCAGAAAAAGGTGGTAATAAAGCCAATTCGCTCTGGTCTAAAATGAGTTCATCCTTGTGAACAATTAACCTATTGATAGAAAATACAAATGGAATTTCTTGTAAAGCAGGATAAGTATCTAACAATTGTTTTCTATAGGCAAAGCAGCTAATAGGCGCAGCAATTTCCCATTCATGTTTTTGAATAATTTCTGCAAGTTGCCCAAATGCTTTAACTTGAATCATGGTATTGTTTTTCTTTTGCCTACTTACAAAAATGAGCTTTTTTTCTGAATCTCTTTAACTAAATAACAGTTTAGCGCTGGCGAGTGATAATACTAATGCCAATAAGAGGCGCAAGGTCTTTAAGTTAAATTTATGCGCACCAAAATAGGAGCCAAGTAAACCTCCAATAAATGCCAAAACAATAAAAATATAGATATACAATTCACTGCTCCAATTAATGCCTGTTTGCTTGGTGCCGGCAATTCCTGCAATGGAATTAACAGTTATAAACAAAGCGCTAATGGCAGAAGTTTCTTTTAAATTACTCCAACCCAATAGCAATAATATTGGCGATAATATAATACCGCCACCAATGCCTATCAAACCAGAAATAAAGCCAATGCATACTCCTAAAACCAAAACAAGTGGAATGGAAATTTCCTTTTTTACAGATTCTTTTAGTTGGTAAAAACCAAGTAAGCGAATCACTGATAAAAATAAAAATGCACCTAAAATTTGCTTATAAACCTGCGCGTCAATTTGGATCGAACCGCCCACAAAAGCAGCAGGAATAGAGCCTACAACCAATAAGCCAAATAGGCGCCAATTCATTTGAACAGTTTTTTTGTATTGGTAAAATGCCAATAAGGATACCAAAATATTTAATACAAGTGCAGTTGGCTTCATTAAACTAGGCGAAAAAGAAAACAAAGCCATTAGGGCCAAATACCCACTGGCACCACCATGTCCAACCGATGCATACAAGAAAGCAACAAGCGGCAATAAGAAATAAAAAAGCAGGGTGCTGTATTCCATCTTAATTTAATTCGTCCAACAATTTTGTAAGGTATGTACCTCAACTATTTCTCCTTCTTTTAGTTCATTTTGTTCTGCTTGCAAAACCACCAAGCAATTGGCTTGGGTAAAAGCACTAAGTTTATAAGACTCTTGTCCTTCACAAATAAATACAAAGCCATTGTCTATTCTTCCTTTTAAGAAATTGGTGAGGGTTCCTTTTTTATGGGTATTTTCTCCTAGCGGTAAAAATTGTTTGTTATTGGCTTCAAAAGAATAGCCACGCATTTTACGCAAACATGGTACCACATATTCATAATAACAACTCAAAACGGAAGAAGGATTTCCAGGTAAGCCAAACAAAAAAGTATTGCCCAATTTACCTGCATACAAAGGCTTTCCAGGTTTTTGCTTTACCTTGTAAAAGAGCTTTTCTACGCCTAGGTTTTCAAATGCTTTTCCCACAAAATCAAAATCGCCAACAGAAATTCCACCTGTTACCAAAACAACCTCACAGGTAGCAATTGCCTTTTTAATTGTTGCTGTAATCTCCGCCTCTATATCGTCGGCATAAGCAATTAATTCAGGAACCAAATTGCCATCTTGCAATGCTGCTTTTAGCATAATAGAATTGCTTTCGTATACTTGTCCATGCATTAGGTTCGAACCAAGTTTTACCAATTCTTTTCCGGTAACAATAATGCCAATTTTTGGCTTTGGAATTACTTCAACTGCTTCAATTCCTAATCCAATTAAATAACCCACAGTTCCGGCATTTAAAAGGGTTCCAGCTTGTGCGGCGCATTCGTCTATTTTAATTTGTGAACCAGCCAAACGAATATTGCTGCCTGTTTTTGGCGCTTCGTGGTTTAATACAATATGATTGCCATGCAATTCAACATGCTCTTGAATAATTACAGTATCTGCACCATTTGGAACGGCTGCTCCTGTATATATTCTGATGGCCGAACCTTTCTTGAAAATTGTTTCTTTTGTATCACCTGTTTGGCTCAAACCATTTACCAAAACATTTTTGGTCCAATCTGTTTCAGCACTATTAAAGGCATAGCCATCCATAGCAGATTGATTAAAAGGAGGTGAGTTGATTGGGGCAAAAACAGCAGCAGCTAAAATATAGCCATTTGCATTTGCCAAAGGCATTTTAATGGGAGGCAAAGCACCACAATTAAAATTAATTATCTCTTTGGCTTCTTCTACTGAAATCATGCTGTTTATTTTGGTTCAATATAGCTATTAACCGCCAATATCAATCATACTTCTGTTGATTAATTTCAAAGGGTCGGTATCAGAAAATGTATCACTAAATTGCCCGCCTTGGCTCATTTTTTTGTTTAGAACAGATTGTTGAATGAGGGGTAAAATATCTTTACCAGCGCGTAATTGATTTAATAAATCTGATTCTTCTGCGGAGAACAAACAATTTTTTAATTTTCCATCTGCTGTTAAGCGCAATCTATTGCAATCTGAGCAGAAGGGTTCGCTCATGGTAGTTATTACCGCAAAGGTGCCTTTATGACCTTGCACCTGGTATTTTTTTGCCGTATCATGCTTGGCGTCTTGAAGCTTTATGAAGAAAAACTCTTTTTCAATTTCAGCTAAGATCTCGCTGTGTGTAAATACTTTATTTTTATTCCAATCATTGCCAGTAAAAGGCATGAACTCAATAAAACGAATATGTAAGGGAAGGTCTTTTGTTAAATCAACAAAGGCAGCAATTTCATTTTCATTGATGCCCTTCATTACCACACAATTTACTTTTACATGAATTTGATGTTGCAAAAGCAATTTTACATTGCTCCAAACTTTGTCAAAAACATCGCGTTGGGTAATACTTTTAAATTTAATGGGATCGAGCGTATCTAAACTAATATTGATAGAATGTACGCCGGCAATAACAAGGCTATTGATAAACTTATCAATAAAAACACCATTGCTGGTTAAGCTTAATTCTATTGGGTATTTCGCCAGTCTTTCAATAATTTCTTTGGCGTCTTTTCGAACCAAAGGCTCGCCACCGGTGAGTCTAATTTTACGAATTCCTTGTGCTATAAAAATCTCTGCTAAATGAACTACCTCATCGGCACTCATTAAATGCGCAGCAGGTTTAAATTCCATTTGCTCATCAGGCATGCAATACAAACACCTGAAATTACATTGGTCGCTAAGAGAGATTCGTAAATAATCGTGTGATCTGTTAAAGGAATCCTTTAGCATAGCTGTGGTAAATCAAAAACAATACCTAAGGTCTGCTCTTGAAATTCTTAAAATTGCGGTTTTTGTTTTTATTAAACTTATTGCGGTTTTGGTTATTATTCCTATGTCCGCCGCCACCATTGCTATATTTATCTTCGCCAATGGCAGTAACCTTGCGTTGTTGCATGTTTTTAAATTGCAAATCATCGCTTTCACTGATACTAATTTTCCCTTTACTTAAACTTTCAAGGTGGTTCATTACCTCGTCATCGTTTAGCATTTCGAGGTTCCAAGCTTTTGAGCTCATTTTCATGAACGAACCAATGGCATTGATATAAGAAGTACGCATAGGACCTTCTTCAAACTCAGAAATCTTCTCAATCATTTTAGGAACTATTTTTCCGTAGAACCTAAATTGGATGCGACTTTGCGGATAAATCATTGGTTCGGGCTTGGCCTTAATGGTTTCAGCTGTAGGAATAGGATATGGAGAATCTACATCTAATTTGAAATCACTCATTACAAATAAATGATCCCATAATTTGTGTTTGTAATCTACTACATCTCTCAAATGTGGATTTAATTGCCCCATCAATTTAATGATTTCGTTGGCAATTATTTGACGGCGCTCGCGGATAGGTTCTTCAACCGCCACTTGCACCATTTTCTGTATAATGCGTCCGTATTCCGATATAAGCAATTTGCCTCTTTCGGTATTGTATTCTAAACTACCAGTCATGTGTTGTGTTGCAAGATATATAAAATAACTTAAATCCCAATCAGTTCGCGCGCAGCAGCCAATACCTTGTCGGATGGGTTTTCGCCACTCAGCATGCGGGCTATTTCTTCAATTCTTTCTGTTTCACTCAAAGTTTTAATAGCAGTTTGGGTTTGCAAGCCTTCATTGCTTTTGTATACATACAAGTGTTGATCTGCCTTGCCAGCAATTTGTGGCAAGTGAGAAATGGCAATTACTTGGTGACTTTTAGCATGCTTGCGCATTACTGCTGCCACTTTTTGTGCGGCCTCCCCAGAAATTCCTGTATCTATTTCATCAAATACCACAGTAGGTAATTTCACTTGATCTGCAATTAATGATTTAATACAAAGCATTAACCTACTTAATTCCCCGCCACTGGCTACTTTACTAATGGCTTGAGGTGTAAAACCTTTATTGGCGCTAAACAAGAAACTTACTTCATCTATGCCATCTTTAGTGGCTTTTTCAAAAGCTAATTCATTGAATTCAATTTCAAAATGTGCGTTGGGCATTGCCACTTGAATAAGCAAATTATTTACCTTGTCTAAAATACCTGGCAAGGCCAACTTCCTTTTGTTGCTTAATTGTACGGCCAATGACTGCAAATTTTCTTCTTGTGCGGCAAGGTCTTTTTTGCAAGCAAGTATTGTACTTTCTAGGGAACTAATGTCGTTTAATTGTTGTTCAAATTTGGCTTGTAATTCAATCAATTCGGCCAAGTTCTGCACCCTGTGTTTTTTAAGGAGGCTAAAAATTATTTGCAAACGCGCCTCAATTTCTGCCATTAATTTGGGGTCAGACAAAGTCTTGTTACCAATTTGCTCCAGCTCTGCGGCTATGTCTTTTAACTCAAGTAAATTACTTTCTAAACGCGGAAGAATAGCTTGTAAATCCTTTTGGTGTTTGGCGGCAGGGGCAAGAATGGTTTTTGCAGTGCGAATTAAATCAACCAAGGAACTTTCATTTCCATCAAGCATTTGACTGGCTTCATTGCTGGCTTGTTGGATGGTTTCGGCATGACTTAATTCATCCAATTTTTTTTCTAGTTCTTCTTGTTCTTCAGCTTTCGGATTTAATTCATTGAGTTCGTTTAAAACAAAGCGCAAATAATCTTCGTCCTTTTTAGCACGTTCTTCGCGTTGGTATAAATCGTTTAATTTTTTTCTGAGTGCAGTAGTAGTTTGAAAAGCGGTTGAATAATTGGCTTTTTCCTTTGCGCATTGTGCAATGGCATCCAATACATCTAATTGAAATTTAGCCTCGTTCAATGCCAAGGTTTCATGTTGCGAAACAATATCAACCAAGTTTAAACCTAGCTCTTTTAATACAGGTAAATTAACAGGTGTATCGTTTATAAAAGCCCTTGATTTGCCTGCAGCAGTAAGCTCGCGCCTAACAATGCAAAGTGGTTCGTAATCTAATTCCTTCTCGTTAAAAAAATCGGCAAGGCCATAGGCTTCAATATCAAAACAAGCTTCTACCACGCATTTGTCTGTTCCTTCTAAAATAACTTTTGAATCGGCACGCTCTCCCAAAATAAGGCCTAGCGCACCCATTAAAATAGATTTACCTGCGCCAGTTTCTCCTGTTATAATACTTAAGCCAGTATGAAAATTTATTTCAGTCTGCCTAATAATTGCGTAATTCCTGATTTTTAAACTCTTTAACATCTTTCAGGAGCGAATATAGGATTAAACATTTTTATGTTTTCCACACCCGCAAATTCTTATTCTAAAATTAGTCGTTGGGTAAATTTTTCTCCGTTTTGTTTGAGTTCAAGAAAATAAATTCCACGCGGTAAATTTTCTGTGTTTATTCCTAATTCACTTAGAGGGTCAAAGGTTTTACTGATAACTACCTTTCCTAAAATAGAAAATAAGTTTAGTTGTGTGGCTTGTTTTTCATTCAATTCTATTTGAATAAAATTCTTTCCAGGATTTGGGAAAATTTTTGCAAATGTTTTTGCTTCCACACGGGTCAAACCTGTTGGCCAAACTTGAATATAGTTTGTTAATTTAACAGTATTGGTGCTTCCTGCATTGCTTGCTTTTAATTGAACCGAATAATTTCCTGTTTGTGTAAATTGTACTTGAATGTTTTTAGCAATGGTTCCATTTAAAAATAAAACACCTGTTGTTGGTGTTATACTCCATGTAAATGAAGTAGGAGAACCCGTGCTTGAATCATATAAATTAACTGTTTCGCCAATTCTAGGCATCACATTGCTACATCCAAATTTGGCAACAACAGGCTCTGTAATGGTAATATAATCTGTGCGCAAAGTATCATCTGCCGCACCTTCATAAGTTAAACTAAGCTTTACGCTGTATTTGCCATTTCCAGTAAAAATAACTTTAGGATTTTCACTGCTAGCGCTAGAGCCTGCAGCAAATTGGTAGGTATTTGGCGTAATTGTCCAATTGTAAGATTTAGGAATACCAAATGATAAATTGTTAAAGGTAATGGTATCACCAATTTTACCGCCTGTTTTACTTGCAGAAAAATTAGCATTGTTTACGTAGGCTTCTGGACGATAAATGTCTTTGTATTTAATACTGGTTACTTGGCTTGTAGCGCTGTTTACAATCACCTCCATAATTGGGTATTTTTCATTTTTAGCGAACCAAGAATACTCAATTTTATTGTTTGGAAAAGGAATACCAAATCCAGTTAGAATAATTGAATCTGTTTCGTCTACAATAGATTTAACCCTTATACAATCAAATGTTCCGTAGGGTGTGGTAATACTGCCCCAACCATCAACCTCTGTTGAACGTGATCCTATTTGTTTTAATGTTCCTAAAGTTGGCAAACTTTGCTCGCCATAATAGTTGCTTGCATAAGTTTTTCCAAAGGTGAGTGGGTATTTAAATACAGTGTCTTTTGGCGCATAAACAATACCCAAGGGCAAACTTTGTATGGTGGCACCTCTACCCACAATTACTTGTGCCGCAGCACTTGTCTTGTAAAACAAATAAACATTGGAGGCAAAGTTTCCAATTGGTCCAACACTCTGATTAGATTGTGGAATACCATAACTGGAATTGCTTAAAAATTGCAATAAATAGGGTGTAGACAAGGCAGAATTGTACTTTTGCACATCTTGGTTGGCAACCTGTATTTTTGAAAAATCCCAAACATGGTTTGCACCAGCAGTGGTATAATCAAAAGTGCTTGTGCTTGTACTATAACGCAATGCATCGTTTACTTGCGGCATATCGCTATTAATTATACTTATTTGACTATTTGCCACAAGGGAAAGCAAGGAGAATGAAAGCAGTAATTTTATTTTCATGTTGGGAGTGTAAATGCGAATTATTTTGTTGAAATTTACAGCAAATTAAGCAATTTATTTTTCACAACAGATAGATTGCTTTTTTAATGCAAAGTTTGACAATTAAAAGGCATTATGAGGTTTATGCACATGTTAAAATTTATTTGTGGAAAGCTTGTGGAAAGAGCTTAATGCACATTTTCTTACTTTGTGTTAGTTAAAATAGACAATTTGAACAAAGCGGAAGCACATATTTGGGAGTTAATAGGTCATTACCTGCACAAGCATAACGAGTTATGTATTGCGGGTTTTGGTCGTTTTGCCAAACAGACGCAAGGCTTTATTGTTGATCCTGTTGCTAAGAAAATTGTTCCAAGTACCCATAAAGTATATTTTCAGGTAGGTGAATTTGAAACCAGTCCAGAATTTATTCAATTTTTAAGCCTTTGCTTGGGGCTAAATCCTATGGCGCTTGTTGATAAGTTAAATTCATTTGTAAATGCCTCAAAAGAAGACTTGCAAGCACATTTCAAATTGGTGCTTCCTCATCTAGGAGTTTTTAACTTGCAGGCCACAGGTGAGCTAAGTTTTGAATCGGCCGCCGGCGAAACCTTTAACGAGAATTCATTTGGCTTGACTGCGGTTCATTTTGCGGCTAATTTATTAAAAACAAAACGCATTGTAGTTGAAAAACCTGATGAACAGGGAGAGGAAAAAGAATTAACTCAAATGCGTGAAAGTGCTTTAAAGGAATTAAAAGTATTGCTCGATAATGCCCGCATTGCCGAAAATCAAAAACCTAAAAAAGCATCAAAAGTTTTTCCAATTATTGCATCCGCACTTACATTAATTCTCCTAGTTAACCTTGGAATATTCTTATTCAATGGTCCTGTAGATCAATTGAAAGAACAAGTTTCACAAATGAATATTTTGGGTAAAACAGGTGAGATTTTAGATACGCAAATGGCGCAAGTGAACCATGTTGTTGTTGCAGTTAAATCAGATGCAATAATAAAAGAGCCCGCTGTATTTTCTTTAGATAGCATTGTGCAACACATACCAATGGCTTATGCCAAAGGTTGTTTCGATTTTGATAGCACGCTTTATACCACCTTGGTTGAATTACCTCTGGTGGATACATCTGTAATTGTATCTCCGGTAATGCCTATTGCTAATTCTTATAAAGCCCCAGAGCCTGAAATTCCTGGAATGGAGGAGCCTTTGAAAACCGCAATGCCTGTTAAGAAATCGGTAAAAGTATTATCTGTTAGTTCAGAAGCGCCTAACATGGTAAATGTGGATGCCATGAAAAATGGCATTGAAAAAGGATTTTATGTTATAGCAGGTGCTTTTAAAATAGAGGCCAATGCGCAAAAATTTAAAAGTAGTTTATCTAAAAAAGGAGAAGCTGCTGCCATAGTTTTCAAGCCTAGCAAACACCCTTTTTATTTAGTAGCTTTTCAAAAAAGTGCTAATTTAAACCAAGCACTTACTATTCTAGAAAAAAACCAAGCCATAGACGCTTCCATTTGGCTTTATTGCGCTTATTAGAGTCTTGGGCGCCATGGAGATTCTTCTCCCTTACTTTCATGCAAAATCTGACGAGATAATACAAATAGAAAATCGCTCAAACGATTCAAGTAAATAATAATCATTTCTGGCACTGGCGAACTGACTTGCAACAATACAACCATTCTTTCTGCCCTTCTACAAATACAACGTGCCACATGACAATGAGAAGCTACAATATTTCCACCTGGTAAAACAAAACTCTTTAATTCAGGTAAGCTTTCATTCATCAAATCAATTTCTTTTTCAAGCAAGGTTAAATCTTCATCATGCAAATCCGGAATCTTCATTTTAGATTTTTCGGGATCACTCGCCAATACAGAGCCAATGGTAAATAGCCTGTCTTGTATTTCATAAAGCAATTCTCTTCTATGTTGGTCGGTAGTTTGGTCTTTAATAATTCCTAAATAAGAATTTAACTCATCTATGGTGCCATATGATTCAATACGCAAATGCGATTTCAATACCCTAACACCACCAATCAAAGAGGTTTCACCCTTGTCACCTGTTTTTGTATATATTTTAAACGACATATTTTTTATTTATCAATTACCTTCTCTAAACACCATTTCTTCTATTTTGTTTTTTTAATTAGCAGATGCTTTTTGTTCATACTCTGATGACTAATATTGATAGTCCATAGTCGATAGTCCGTAGTCCATAGCAAAACCAAAAACCAAAAACCAAAAACCAAAAACCAAAAACCAAAAACCAAAAACCAAAAACCAAAACCCAAAAACCAAAAACCAAAAACCAAAAACCAAAAACC
>CAIYNF010000092.1 GCA_903927505.1 uncultured Bacteroidota bacterium
AGTTTCTTTGTCATGGGTAATGGTCAATATTCAATTAGTTTGCCGCTTAAGCCTTACCAAACAAGGATTTTAGCAGTAGATTACCCTATTGGAATTAGTAAATCAAATTTAGAAAACACAGTACTTGTGTATCCAAATCC
Source organism: uncultured Bacteroidota bacterium (assembly GCA_903927505.1). Classification (GTDB taxonomy): domain Bacteria; phylum Bacteroidota; class Bacteroidia; order UKL13-3; family UKL13-3; genus B1. The sequence continues at coordinate 141 of CAIYNF010000092.1, forward strand.
TACTAGCAACGAAATTACAATTGAGAACAAAATATTGACGCAACAAAAATTGGCAATTGCTGTATATAGTATGAATGGCCAATTGGTTTATCATAATGAATCAGCTGAAAAATTAAGTAAGCATTTTATGCAATTACCAAAAGGAATTTACCTGCTTCAAATTAGAAATGAAATAGGCGAAAGTATAACACAAAAATTAATTATTGAATAAAAAAAAGCCCTTCAATTGAAGGGCTTTTTTTAGTTATAATTCAACTTTGGAAAGCGATAAGCTTCTCCATCATGAATAAACAATTCGTTGATTTCAATGGTGATAAATTGATGAATTGGAAATTGCTGCACAATATCTAAAACCTCATCGGCACGCTCAGCTAGGAAGATAATCCAGCCCTTACTCCTATCAAAACTTATAGAATAAGATATAATTTTTTCATCGGTAATTAATTCATTGATATAAGCTCTATGAGCAGGAATCATGCGCATAAAATTCATTTCAATTTCATCGGGTAAAAATATCTCAACCATAAATTGTTTTTTCATAGATACTTTTTGTTTTTTGTATGGAGGTTTCAATAATTATGCCTCAAATATGATTTTTTTTACGACAATTAACGATTTATTAACTTGAAAATGTGTTTTTGCCAATGAAAATGACACGTTTTTAAGTTTAATTTTGTGGTGAATGATAAAGGATCGAAAAGGATATTTATTTAAAGACAGAGAAATCAGCTGGTTACACTTTAACGAAAGGGTACTACAAGAAGCTGAGAACCCGTTAAATCCATTAATGGAAAGAATTAAATTCTTAGCTATTTTTTCTTCCAACCTCGATGAGTTCTTTCGGGTAAGAGTAGCGCAAATAAGACGTATGCAGCGCGTGAATGGCAAAAAAGCCATTTCAGAATACCAATCCTCTCCAGATGAAATATTGTCGGAAATACAACTGACAGTTATGGTAATGCAAGACAAATTTACCGAAATTTATGAGCAACAATTAATTCCAGCACTTGCAAAAAATAAAATTTTCTTGATAGAGGAACAGCAAGTAAATGAAAAAGAAAAACTTATTATTCAAGATTACTTTAAAGCAAATGTTTTAAATCATTTGTTTCCAGTTTTGCTGGATCAATTAAAGCAAATTCCACATCTCCGCGATAGAAGTATTTATTTGGCTGTTCGTATGAAAAATAGCCAAAGTGGAAAAGACCCCAAACATGCGATAATAGAAATACCAACGGGCATCATTAGCAGGTTTTTCACTTTACCGGAATTTGAAAACTCACAACATATTATCCTTTTAGAAAATATCATTCGTATTAATTTAAAACGGATATTTTCAATTTTTGATTACCAAGATTTTGAATCATACATTATCAAGCTTACACGCGATGCTGAATTTGAATTAAGCAATGATGAGACAGATTATTCTACTAACTTATTAGACAAGATTCAAAAGAGTTTAAAACAAAGATCTAAAGGGGTGCCTACCCGTTTTGTGTATGACGAAGCAATGCCAAAAGACATGTTGGAATTGCTTATAAAAAAACTTGAATTAAAGAATGTGAATTTAATTCCTGGGGGACGATACCATAACTTTAAAGATTTTATGGACTTTCCACAAGTGGGTAAAAAAGAGGACTATTTCCCTGCATTGAAGCCCTTGCTCGTACCCGTTTTAGAGGAAGAAAAACGCATGTTTGATGCCATTAGCAAAAAGGATGTAATGCTTCATCATCCTTACCAAAGTTTTGATTACCTCATCCGTTTTTTGAGAGAAGCCGCTATTGATCCAAATGTGAGTACTATTCTCATTACGCTTTACAGAGTAGCCAAACATAGTAATGTGGTAAATGCGCTAATAAACGCTGTAAAAAATGGCAAAAAAGTAATGGTGCTCATGGAGCTCCAAGCGCGCTTTGATGAAGAATCAAATATATATTGGACAAGTCAATTGCAAGAAGCCGGCGCACAAGTTCATTTTGGAAAAGCCGGACAAAAAGTGCACAGTAAATTGTGTTTGATTTACCGCAGAGAAAACCAAAAAATAGTTAAGTATGCGCACCTTTCTACAGGCAACTACAATGGGGTTACAGCTAGAATTTATAGCGACTTCTCATTGTTCACAAAAGATGCGCACATTACAGATGAAATTGAGGCCTTAACTGATATTCTATTTGTTAATCTAAAACGAAGTGGCTTTAAACATTTATTAATTGCCCCTGATTTCATGAAACAACAATTTTTGGAATTAATTGACCAAGAGGCAAACAATGCGAAAGCTGGCAAACCTTCATTTATTAAGGCAAAAATGAACTCGTTGGTTGATACTGAAATTATTAAGAAGCTCTATGATGCCAGCAATGCGGGTGTGAAAATTCAATTAATAGTTCGTGGCATTTGTTGTTTGGTACCAGGCATTGAAGGCAGCAGTAAAAATATTGAGGCTAAAAGTATTATTGATAGATTTTTGGAGCATACACGCTTATTTATTTTCTGTGCCGATGGGAAAAATAAAACCTATTTATCTTCTGCAGATTGGATGAGCAGAAACCTGATGAACCGCATAGAAGTGGCATTTCCGGTTTATGACAAAGACCATAAGAAAACATTATTAGACGTTTTTGATTTACAATGGAATGACCCTATTAAGGCAAGAAAAATAGACGGAATGAGTGATATTATTTATAGTTCCAAAACACATTCGTTGGAATCAATATCCTCTCAACAAGCCATTTTGAAATACTTAGAGAAATAGCTATTTATTTACCCTCTATAACTTCTTCACCTTTTGTTGTAAAAAAACTTGTAGGCTTTGCCTGTCTTAGCGCCAAGTATTCTTGGTAGCTTGCGCTAAAGTCTTTTCTTAAATCCATGCATTGGTTAAAGTTATCATTTAAGCCAATTAACATTTCAGTTCCTTCACGAACAGCAAAATTACCACTTTCGTGTGCTGTAATATAATCTACATAGTTATTTTGAACCAAGTAATTTTTGAATAAAGGATTTGCTTTGCGATTAATTAATATACGCACACCACAGCGCGCTGCAATGCTCAGATCCAGCACATCATCAAAGAAGTAAGCAACCTCATTGATGGCAATATTTTGGTTCGAACAGAATTGTTCTAAGGCAATAATTTTATGAGGCACTTTGTAATAACAGCCATCAAAATGTTCGCGTTCGGCAAAATAAAAAGCCATTTCATTGCGCTCGCCAGAAATAATGGCAGTAGCAGGCAATGTTTTATTTAAAAGGTAATGACTAAAACGAAGCATATTGGTTCCCATGCTATCGGCCTCATTGAATGTACTACTTTTATTTTCGTTTTTAACAGCGTTGTTAAACACACCATCCCAATCAAATACAAACGCTTTTATCCCTTTTAGTTTTTGAGACAATTCTTGAACTGGCGTGCAGAATACACCACCAATTTGCGTGAAAATAGATTCGGTATGGTTCATGCTTATTTTAATTATTTCTCTAAAACTATTTTCAATTTATCAAGTCCTGTTTGCAGCATCACACCCAATTCTTTTTCCATACCAATAATAGGCAACATAAAATTCATAGGATAATCCATTCTTCCATCGAAGCCCCATTTCACAATAGTACTTGAATCTCCCTGTGCTTCCGTTAGGAAATACGCATGGTCTTTTGATTCAAATGGTTCTTTAAAACGCAATTCTAAATCTACTTGTTTGTTTTCTACAATACCAATAATTTCTTGCTCACCAGTGCCTATATCCTTGTTATTGCTTTTCCAACGAGAGATTGCACCAACCATTCCATCTGTACCCGATATAGATTTTTCCATATTAGAATCAGTTAAAGCCCATACACTGAAATCATCCTGACTCTTTAAAAAACGTAAATAATTAAAAACCTTTGCAGTAGGTTTATTAATTAAAATTTGTCTTTCAACAGCAAATTCATTTTTAATAAAAAGTGCTGAAACCAATACCAATGCTACAAAGCCTAACAAAAAAATGGAGATGTATTTAAATATTTTCATGTCAATATATTTCGGTTCGAACCAATACTTGTTTCAAAAAAAAGGCCGCCTCAAGGGACGGCCTTTCAAAATTTTTAAGAATTATGCTTCTAAATCTTGGATATCAATCATACCAATTGGCTTGCCATTTTCTGTAACCAAAATGGTATCAACTTTAGTAGATTTAAATAAGCCTGCAGCTTCATTTAATAAGGCAGAACCTTCAATAGAAACCGCTTTACCATATTCAAAATCACCTACGTTTTTACTCAAAACATCTCTGCCTTCAGTTTGTATTTTTCTGCGCAAATCGCCATCGGTGAAAACACCTTTAAGGCTGCCATCTGCATTTACTATAGTTATTGCACCAAATCCAAATTCTGTCATCTTAACAATGGCATCAGCTAAATTGGTATCAGCACTTACAATTGGATTAACCGCATTAATAGCTTCTTTCACTCTTACCGTCATTAAACGGGTATCATGAATAAACTGATCTGTTCCAACAGTTGTGAAATGATTTTCTGTTAACTGCTTCATGATTTTTAATGGAACAGTAATGGTATGAACACCTAAATTGATAGCATTTCTAATATGCTCCATGGTGCGAACAGATGAGAACATAACTTTGGTATCATAACCATAATGATCTACGGCATCAACAATTTGGGCAACTAAATCTAAGGCATCATGGCCTTGGTCTTGCAAACGACCAACTAAAGGACATACATAGGTAGCACCTGCATGCATAGCCATATAGGCTTGTTGCAAAGTGTAAACCAAATGAACGTTTACCAATAAACCTTCGTTGCGCAATAATTTACAAGCACGCACTCCTTCTAATGAAACAGGTATTTTGAATACTGTTTTTGTAGGGTCTAGGCCTAAAGCCAATTGACGTTTTGCTTCTGCCAAAACATCTTCTGCTGTATCACCCAATGCTTCAATTTGAAGCACAGGAACAATTTTTGAAAGCTTAACAATCATTGCATCTACATCAGTAATGCCTTCACGTTGCATGAAAGTTGGTGTAGTGGTTAAACCATTTAAGAATCCTAATTTAAAGGCTTCTTCAATTTCTTTTAAGTTTGCTGAATCTAAATATAATTCCATGTTATAATCTAATAATGATGCTTTTGGGCAAAAATAGTCTTAATATTCAATATTGCTAAAAGCGGACTAATTAATATTTGTAAAGGCTTATTTAATGCGGGTGCTTACTTCTAATTGGTGTAAAGCAATTAAAGGTTTTAAAAACTCTTCTAATTGGTAAACAGACAATTGAGATGCTGCATCACATAAAGCTGAAGCCGGATCTGGATGTGTTTCAATAAAAACACCATCTACGCCTGCGGCAACCCCAGCCCTGCTTAAAACCGGCAAAAACTCTCTTGCACCACCTTTTGCATCAGCACTAGGAATACCATATTTTCTAATTGAATGGGTAATATCAAATACAACTGGATAGCCAATTTGACCCATTAAAAAGAAACTTCTAGGATCAACTACCATATCGTTATAACCGAAGGTAAAACCTCTTTCTGTTAAAATTACTTGATCATTTCCTGCATCAATACATTTTTGAACAGGGTGCTTCATGTTTTCGGGAGCTAAAAACTGACCATGCTTGATATTAATTACACGACCAGTTTTTGCAGCAGCCACCATTAGGGTAGATTGCATGCATAAGTAGGCAGGTATTTGCAATACATCACAAACCTCGCCTGCCGCAGCAGCTTGGTCTGGGTAATGGATATCTGTTAACAATGGAAACCCAAATTGCTCTTTTACTTTGGCTAAAATCTTAACGCCTTTATCCAAGCCTGGTCCATCATAATATTTTAAACTACTTCTATTGTCTTTCTGAAAAGACGATTTATAAATCATTTTGATGTTTAACTTTTCTGAAACCTCTTTTAATTTTTCAGCAGTTTTCATCATGATAGATTCATCTTCAATCACACATGGACCTGAAATTAGAAACAGCTCATCGCTGCCACATTCAATATTTCCAACTTTTACAATTTTGGTCATCCTATATTTATTTGTTAATTATAATCTTCTAAACAAGCCTTCAATGCGTTCAATGGTAATTTTGTCTTTCCAATCTGTACCAATGGCATGGTTCCACATATGTGGTAAATTATAGGCCACATGGGCCATTGCAGTAATTTCTGCATCGCTCCAATTATTGCTCAAACCTTGCGGCAATTCAATTTTATGTTTGGCCAACATGGTTTTAAATTCGGCCACACCTTCTGGGTAAAAATCGCCCAAATGTTGGAATGCCAAACAATTTGCATAGCAATGTTTCTCGCCAAATATTTTGCTCAAGCCATAACTCAAAGCATGACAAACGCCAACCTCAGAATAGGTAAGGCTTAAGCCACCCATGAGTGAAGCTACCATTAATTTGTCGTCATTTTCTGGCGATTGACCGGCATTTTCACTCAAATAAATATCGCGACAAAGTTTTAAGGATTGCTCGCCGTAAGCCATGCTGTAGGCGTTGTTTAAAATGCCTTCACGACTTTCAATACAATGAATAAAGGTATCCATTCCGGTATAGAACCATTTGTCTACTGGTACACTTTCGGTTAATTCTGAATCCAAAATAACTTGATCAAAAATGGTCCAATCACATTTTAATCCTAATTTTTTCTCAGGTCCTGTTAGCACAGCCGTCATGCTGCATTCTGCGCCAGTACCAGAAATAGTTGGAACTCCTAAATGATACACACCTGGCTTTTTAATTAAATTTAGTCCTTGGTAATTTTGAGAAGGACCTTCATTGCAAAGCATCAATGAGAGCGCTTTGGCAATATCCATGATACTTCCACCACCAATTCCTATAATTCCCGAAGGCAATCCTTTTTGCGCAAGAATTTCATCACGCAATTGGTCTATTTGTTCTGTTGTTGGTTCATGTGGATCAACATCAATAAAATAAATTGTATCCTCAGGCAATTGCTGCAAGTGGTTTTCAAGCGCTTTACCTTTAAAGTAATTATCAACTATATATACAAAATACTTATTGTTTAAATCACGTATTGGGGCAACAATTTCTGCCAATTGCTTAAAGCTACCTCTACCGAAAACTGTTTTTTCTATTGATTTAAAATTCTTGTGGCTCATTTATAAAAATTAAGCGGTTTGAACCAATGCCGATTGAATGCAAGCAGTCATTTTTAAAATCAAGTCGTTTACTTCTTGCTCTGTCCATGTAGCTTTGATACCAAAAGAAATCAAGCGACCAATGGTTTCTTGCGTTTTAGGTAATTCCATATTATTGTAATCTTGCGGAGCTCCAAGCAATTGAACATTTGTTTTAGCCGCAACATTGCCATTTTTAATATGGTTCCATTGGTTGATAAAATGGTACATATTGGTAAACCAATAATTGAAACCACCCACCCCATTGTTATTAAATTCTTCTACCACTTTTTGTGCACTAGCTGTATCTGGTAAGAACATGTTTAAGAAGGTAGCAGAATCTCCATTTAGATCAGGAATAGCAGCAAAACTCACTCCTGGAATTTTACCCAATTCTGCCATCATGTGTTGTTTAATTTTATTGTTTAAGGTTCTAATCATTGGTACACGGCGGGTTTGAACCAAACCTATAGCAGCATGTAATTCTGAAATTCTATAATTAAAACCTAATACTGGATGATTTTCCATTCCACGGTTATTGCCAATATGGTCGTGACCATGATCAGAAAAACTATCTGCCAATTTGTATGCTGCTTCATCATTGGTTACCATCACCCCACCTTCACCGGCAGTAGCAATTTTAAAGAAATCGAAACTATAACAACCTGTTTTACCAAACAAACCAGTAGAAGTTCCTTTATAGCTTGCTGCCATGGCTTGGCCAGCATCTTCTACTAAAACCAAATTATGTTCCTTAACCAATGCCATTATTTCATCCATTTGTGCCATTTGTCCGCACATATGAACCAATAGGATTGCTTTTGTTTTTGGGGTGATTGCCTTTTTAATACCTTCAGCACTTAAACAAAGTGTTTCATCAATTTCTGCAAACACGGGTAAAGCACCTGCAAAAATAACTGCTTCAACAGATGCGATATAGGTAAAAGGCGGAACAATTACTTCATCTCCTGCGCCTATTCCGGCAGCGGCTAATGCACATGAAACAGCGGTACTTCCGCTTGAAACGGCATGTGCATATTTTGCACCTACCAAAGAAGCTACTTCATTTTCAAATGAACGTGCTTTCCATATTCCATTTCTTTGCGCATCGTGGTTAAACCTAAAAAAAATGCCCGTTTCTAGCACTTCGTTGATTTCTTTTTTCTCTTCAGCGCCGTAAAATTCTGTACCTGCCATGATTATCTAAATTAATTGGAATACAAAAATAAACAATATTGCAGTCATTTGCCTAGAAAAATAGGGATTACTTTAGGGCACTACAAATTATTGCTTTGTATCGACAATAATTCCAACAATAGCGCCTCTCCTTCTGCGCCAACTTGCCTGCTTTTATTAGGCTCGCGTTGAGAAAAACCATATATATATTGTTTGTCGTAATGACTCAAAACCAAATCGGCCCAAGCCTCTTTATCACCATTTTTTATTGCCTCTACGGCTAAGCGATTATTGAGGTCACCCATTCTTTTGCGAATTTTTTCGGTAATAAATGCAAGTAAATTGAGATCGAAACAGCCATATTCTATAATGATTTGGGCTTTCCTTTTTTCAAAAGAGTAATCTAAGAAATGGACAAAAGAATTGCGAATAGCATTGTAAATTGACGTAGGAACTTGAAGCGAACCAATTAACCTACTTTCATCTTCTACCCAAATAACTTTACTTGGATCGAGGCTACTTAACTTTTGATAGAAAAGATTTTCGAAATATTCTTGGGTAGGTTGTTTTTCCAATCCAAGAGCGCCAAACGCAGAGCCTTTGTGATTTGCCAATCCTTCAATATCTATAACTTGAGCGCCTCTTTTTTCTAAATCCAAAAGTATACTTGTTTTTCCCGACCCAGTAAGACCGCCTAAAACCTCAAATTTGAAATTGCCTGCCAAATATTCCAAAACCAAGCTACGGTAACTTTTATAACCACCTTCCAGTATACTTACTTTAAAGCCAGCCGACTGCAGCAAACTTCCCATAATTTGACTGCGCAAACCACCACGCCAGCAATGCACATGAATTTCTTTTCCATCAAAACGTTCGTATGCTTGGGCAATTATTTCATTAAATTTAGGACCAATAAGTTTGTATCCGAGTATAACTGCTTCTCTGTGCCCTTGCTGTTTGTAGCAAGTACCAACCAATATACGCTCTTCATTATTGAGAATTGGAAAAGAAATTGCGCCAGGAATATGTCCTTGTTCAAACTCTCCTTCACTACGTGCATCAAGCAAAACAGCCGATGATGCGTTAGTAAGAAATTCTGAAATGCTTTTTAATTTTAACATTATTGGTTCGGGCATCTAAATTTATGACAAAAAATAATGAAATTCGCGACCGATTATGGAAGAAAAAGTTCTCATCATAGATTTTGGGTCGCAATATACCCAATTAATTGCTCGCCGTTTGCGTGAGTTAAATGTTTATTCAGAAATTCACCCTTGTACAAATATTCCTAGTTTGGATGCAACTACAAAGGCCGTTATTTTAAGTGGTAGTCCATATAGCGTAAACGATGGAATTTTACCTGATGTAGATTTAAGTCCATACAGAGGCAAATTGCCTTTATTAGGCGTTTGTTATGGCGCACAGTTATTGGCCAAGCAAAATGCCGGTTATGTGGTACCAAGTAAAATTAGAGAATATGGCCGAGCCAATTTAATTAGCGTAAGTGATAGTCCCTTATTTGCAGATGTGCCTGTGGCTAGTCAGGTTTGGATGAGCCATGGCGATACCATTCAAGATATCCCTGCACATTTTGAAATTATTGCAAGTACTGAAAGTGTAAAGGTTGCAGCTTTTAAAATTAAGGAAGAAGATACCTATGCCATTCAATTTCACCCTGAAGTAACGCATAGTGAAGATGGAAAAACCATTTTACATAATTTTATTAGTAAAGTGGCTGGCTTAAAGCAAAATTGGACACCCACCCATTTTATTGAAAACACCACAGCAGATTTAAAAGCCAAATTAGGTAACGACAAGGTTATCCTCGGTTTGTCTGGAGGTGTTGATTCATCTGTAGCTGCCATGTTATTAAAAGAAGCCATTGGTTCGAACCTAACAGGTATATTTATAGACAATGGTTTATTGCGTAAAGATGAATACGCACAAGTATTGCATGCCTACAGAAATATGGGCATTAATGTAATTGGCGTGGATGCAGGTAAAAAGTTTTTAGATGCATTAAAAGGCATCAGTGATCCTGAATTAAAGCGCAAAGCAATAGGTCGCGTATTTATTGAGGTATTTGATGAGGAAGCAAATAAAATTGAAAATACCAAATGGTTGGCGCAAGGAACTATTTACCCGGATGTAATAGAAAGTATAAGTGTAAAAGGCCCTTCTGCAACTATTAAAAGTCACCACAATGTGGGTGGATTACCAGAAAACATGAAACTTAAAATAGTGGAGCCTTTGCGCATGCTATTTAAAGATGAGGTAAGAAATGTAGGTGCTGCATTGGGAATGGAATCCGTTATTTTGAAACGCCATCCGTTTCCTGGACCTGGTTTAGCCATTAGAATTTTAGGAGATATTACTGAAGAAAAAATAAGGATTTTACAAGAGGCAGATCATATTTTTATCAGTGAATTAAAAGACAAAGGACATTATAACAATGTTTGGCAAGCAGGTGTAGTTTATTTACCAATTCAATCTGTTGGTGTAATGGGCGATGAAAGAACTTATGAAAATGTAGTTTCATTAAGAGCCGTAACCTCTGTAGATGGCATGACGGCAGATTTTTGCCATTTACCACATACCTTTTTAGGAATGGTTGCCAATAGAATTATAAATGAGGTAAAAGGTATCAACAGGGTAGTTTACGATATTAGCAGTAAGCCACCAGCAACCATTGAGTGGGAATAATTATGAAAAAATCCATTATTGTTATAGCTGTTTGCCTTTTTGCAAATGTGCTATTTGCACAGAAACCATTGAGTGATAGCAATGGAGAAAAGTTTCAAATTTCTGTGGTGATGCCCTTTTGTGGCAAGCAATTAATGGAGAATCCAAATCACAAGAATGCTGCAATAGGTTCGGCTTGCAGGCAATATTACGAAGGTTTTATTTTGGCTTTAGATAGTTTCAAGAAAAATGAGACCCCTATTGAAATTAAGGTATATGATACCCAAAGAGACACTTTGGTTTTTAAACGTATACTAGAAAAGAAAGAAATCTTAAATTCGGATTTAATAATTGGTCCTGTTTTAAAAGAAGGCAATGAAATGATGCTTGGATTTTGCGAAAAGAATAAAATTTATCATGTTTCGCCGTTCTTGACATTAACCAAAAGTAAAATTGAAAATCCTTATTTAATTTCTGTTTATCCCGACCTCTCCTATTATGGAAATTTTATCTTAGAAGACATTGTAAGAACAGGTGATCAAAGTGCCAATATCATAGTATTATCTGGCAAGGAGAGCAATGATAAAGTTTTAAGTGCAAGTATCAATTCATTAAAAAGTAAATATCCAAATTACGTTTTCAAGAATGTAGACATTGGAAAATATACCGATTTAAAATCTGCTTATAAACTGGGTAAAATCAACCATATTATAGTTAGCAGTGATAATGAGTTTTTGGTAAATTCTGCTTTACGCTTTATGGCAGATTCCAATTCATTTGTAGATATGCAGGTATATGGATTAAAAAAGTGGTTGGAATTTACCTCCATCAATATTGCACAATATGAACAATTGAAGGTTAAGATTATTAGTCCATTTTACTTTAATTATTCCGATCCAAACAATAAATTATTTATTGAAAAATACAGAGAGCGTTTCTTTATCGAACCCAATGAATATGCAGTAACAGGCTATGAGCAAGCTAGCTTTTTCATTGGTTCAATTCTTCAGAACAAAGGACAATTGGAACTCATTGACAAGCAATTAAAAAACAAACCTTTGAGCAATTGGTATTTAATTGCAAGAAAGCCTGGCGGAAAAAGTTTGCAAAACAACAAACTCAATATCCTTTATTTTAAGGACGGAAGATTAGAACGATTGGATTATTAATTAAATAATCCAACGAAACAATAAGAACAATCCACCAGATAGCAACATACAAACAGGCAAGGTAAGTAACCAAGCAATTGCAATGCTTTTAATTGTTTTACTCTGGAGATTCTTTATTCCCTTGCTTGCTACCATTGACCCCGCAATACCAGAAGACAAAACGTGGGTTGTACTTACAGGTAAACCCAACCAGGTTGAAAAACCAATAGTTGAAGCAGCCACAATTTCTGCACTGGCACCTTGGGCATAGGTTAAATGCTGTTTGCCTATTTTCTCTCCAATGGTAGTAACAATGCGCTTCCAACCTATCATGGTACCTAAGCCTAGACTTATAGAAATCATAAAAATTACCCAAATTGGGGCATATTCTGTTAATGATTTTAGCTGATCAACGTTCTTTTTAAGCTTTTCTTTATTTATCTGACTCAAGTTGGTGTTTTTACTTGCCAAAAGTATTTTGGTAGATTTACCCAATAAAACTAAATCTTTTCTAATTCCAGACTTTTCATAGTTATCCATTGCTGCAATTTCACTATGTGTTTCAAGCAAGGTATCGATATGAGCGATGTGATTTTGTGCTTTTGAAAACTCAAATTTTTCGTCTTCACTTAATTCAATCACATTTATTTTTGAAAAAATAACTTGAATTTCTCTCACATTATCTAATAAATCAACAGGTCGTTTTTCTATGTTTAAGGTAAAATAACCAGGCACTATTGCAATTAGAATCAGCATAACCAAGCCCACTCCTTTTTGACCATCATTAGAACCATGCGAAAAACTTACCCCAGTGCAGGTAAGTAAAAGAACAAGGCGAATCCAAAAGGGAGGTGGCGTGTTTGCCAAAGGTTCCTTAAATATTATGCGATTGGAAATAACTTGGCGCATCACATACATGAGCAAAATGGCCAAACTAAAGCCCAAAATAGGAGAAAATAAAAGAGAAAGGCCTATATCACTTGCCTTATTCCAATTAATATAATTGGCGGCTTCTGGCGCAATAAATGAAAAAGCAAAGCCAACACCAATAATAGAACCAATTAATGTATGCGAACTAGAACAAGGGATTCCCATAGCCCAAGTACCTAGATTCCAGGAAACTGCAGTAATAAGTAAGGCTAAAATAAGGGCAATATTGTGATAGATATTAGTGTCGAGAAGTAATTCCGTTGGCAGTAAATAAGTAATTCCCATTGCTACTGCTATACCTCCAGCAAAAACACCTATAGCATTCCAAACACCACTCCAAATAACTGCTGCATAAGGCTTTAGAGAGTTAGTGTAAATTACAGTAGCAACCGCATTTGCCGTATCATGAAATCCATTTATAAATTCAAACACTACTGCAGCAAAAAGGCATAGTATTAATAGAATAGTTAAGGAAGTATCAAGTCCAAACATAAAAATTAGAAAAATTACAGTTCCGTATAAATCCCAAAATTATGCTTTTGTTAATAATTTATTTACATATAAAAACTTTTTATGTAAAAAAAACTATTAGAAATGAAGATTGTATTTAAATTGCACCTCGCTAAACCCCAAATTTAAATGAAAAAATTACTTTACACCCTCACAACATTTTTATTACTAAGTACTGGTTTAAAAGCAGATGAAGGAATGTGGATTCCATTATTGCTCAAAAAATACAACTACGAACAAATGAAGGCGAAAGGGCTAAAACTTACGCCAGAACAATTATATGATGTAAACAACAGCTCATTAAAAGATGCTATTGTATGGTTTAACGGCGGTTGCACAGGTGAAATTATTTCTTCAAAAGGTTTGGTTTTAACCAATCACCATTGCGGTTATGATGCCATAGCTACTAATTCTACGCCACAAAACAATATTTTAGACAATGGTTTTTGGGCCAAGAATAATGGAGAAGAAAAACCAATTGCAGGTATGTGGGTGTCTATTGTTCAGCGCATTGAAGACGTGAGTGATCGCGTTCAAAACGAATTGAAAGGCGTAAGCGAAAAAGAACGTCCTGCCAAGTTGCAAGAGATTTTCAAAAAAATAACTGAAGAAGTAAAAAAAGGAACTAAATACGATGTATTGGTTAGAGAAATGTTCAAAGGAAATGCCTATTACTTATTTGTATTCCAACGCTTCACCGATATTCGTTTGGTAGGTACACCGCCACAATCTGTTGGTAAATTTGGTGGAGATGCCGACAATTGGATGTGGCCTAGACATACTGGAGATTTTAGTATGTTTAGAATTTATGCTAATAAAGACAATGAAGCAGCGGGCTATGCGCCAGATAATATTCCATATACACCAAAACATTCATTGCCAGTGAACACCAAAGGTGTTAAAGAAGGTGATTATGCCATGATTTATGGTTTTCCGGGCCGAACCAACCGTTATGAATTTTCGCAAGGCATTGATTTGGCAGTTGAGAAAATTAACCCAACCATTGTTAGTTTAAGAGATATCCGCTTAAAAGCTTGGAAAGAGGTAATGGATAAAAACGAAGGAGATAGATTGAAACTTTCTGCTGATTATGCTTCTATAGCAAACTATTGGAAATACTATATTGGTCAAACCGAGCAATTGAAGCGCTTAAAAGTTGTAAGTTTCAAAAAAGAAGCTGAAGCAAAATTTTATGATTTTTCAAAGGGCAATGCACAATATGAAAACGTATTGACTAATGTTGAAAAAGCCTATGTAGCTTACCGTCCAATTGCCTTGCAAAGGGTTTATTTAAGTGAAGGTATATTTGGTGTTTCTATGAATGCAATGGCCAGTGGTTTAATTCCTTATGCTAACAATGCAAAAGACAATAAAGACACTGCCGCTGCTAACAAGGCAATTAAAGCATCTCTTGCCAATGCAGAAGATTTTTACAGTTCATTTTTTCCTTTGGCTGATGAAAAGATTTTAGCGCAAATTTTGGAAATGTATTACAACAATATTCCAGTTGAACAACAAGCGCCATTTATGGCTACTATTTTAAAATCAAAAGGAAAAACCAATACAGAGAAATTCCAGAACTATGCTAAAATGGTATATGCAAAGAGTTTCTTGGCAAGCAGAGAAAAATTTGAGGCATTCTGTAATGCACCAAGTTATAAGAAATTAATTGCTGATCCATGTTTTGCAATGGTATATGCCTTTAACAACAATTATTTAACCAATTACAAACCACAAGTAGATGCATTTACAGCAGCAATTGGTCCTGAAGCCAGAGCTTATGTGAGAGGATTAATGGAAATGAATCCAGGTAAAACTTTCTATCCAGACGCCAATTCATCTTTGCGTTTAACTTATGGCTCTGTGCAAGCCTACGAGCCTAAAGATGCTGTTAAATTTGATTACATGACCACCTTAGATGGTGTAATGGAGAAATACGATCCAAAGAATTTTGAATTTAATGCACCTCAAAAATTAATTGATTTATACAATGCCAAAGATTTTGGTATTTACAAAAGAGCAGATGGCAAAATGCCAGTTGCATTTATAACCAACAACGACATTACAGGTGGAAATTCTGGTAGTCCGGTAATTGATGGCGAAGGCCAATTAATTGGTTTGGCTTTTGATGGAAATTGGGAAGCAATGAGTGGCGATATTGTATTTGATGAAAAATACAAACGTACCATTAACGTAGATATTCGCTACGTTTTGTTCTTAATTGACAAATTAGGAGGTGCCCCACACATTGTAGCAGAGATGAAGTTGATTCAATAACAAATTCTGTTGAATAGAAAGCCCCAAGCCTAGCTTGGGGCTTTTTTTATGCAAAATTTGGTTCGAACCGAAATAAATTATACGAAATAGAAGTTGATTTGATTTTAATTGAATAAAATTCAATATTAAGTAATTGTCAACATGCAGTATATAAGGCACAATTATTTAAATTTGACGTGAAATAAAACCACAATATGAATTTCAATAACATAATTCAATTATTCACACCCAAAGACAAGGTGTTTTTTTCATTGTTTGAGCAAGTTGCACATAATGTTGCAGAAATGGGTAAATTATTGAGGGAGGTTGTAACAGAAACCGATTTCGACAAACGCTCTGTTGTCATTAAAAAGGTAGAAGATCTAGAGCATAAAAATGACGATATAACACATGAAATTTTCACTCAATTAGGTAAAAATTTCATTACGCCATTTGACCGCGAGGACATTCATTATTTGGCAACTGCATTGGATGATATCTGCGACTATATATACACTACTGCTAAAAAGATTAATTTGTATAAGGTTAATCCAAACGACAGTGGCATTCAAAAAATGGCAGATATTATTGAATTAGGTGCTGAATCTATAAAAATAGCCGTTTTAGAATTGCGTAATTTAAAAAATATGCAAAACATAACCGATGCAATTATTAGGGTTAAGAGTTACGAAAACCAAGCTGATGATATATTTGACATCTGTGTTGAGCAATTATTTGAATCAGAAACAGACATTAAAATGCTTATCAAGAAACGTGAAATTTATAAGGTAATGGAAATTGTTACAGATAAATTTGAGGATGCGGCAAATGTGATGGAGTCTATTGTTGTTAAATACGCCTAAATCTGTATTCAATGACTTACTTAGTAGTAATTATTATCCTGGCATTAATTTTCGATTTCATCAATGGGTTTCATGATGCGGCAAATTCAATAGCCACAATTGTTTCTACCAAAGTATTAACACCCATTCAAGCTGTAATTTGGGCAGCATTTTTCAATTTTGTTGCCTTCTTTATTTTTAAAGACCATGCCGTTGCAAATACAATTGGCAAAACAGTTCACAGTCAGTTTGTTACTTTGGATGTAATTTTAGCAGGAATTATTGCTGCTATTTTATGGAATTTATTAACCTGGTGGTATGGTATTCCCTCCTCTTCTTCTCATACCTTAATTGGTGGATTTGCAGGCGCGGCTGTAACGCATGCCTTTATGAACAACAATGGCTTAAGTATTCCTGATGTGGTGGAAATGGATAAAATTACCAAAACAATTTTATTTATTTTTATTGCTCCTATTATGGGAATGGTAATCTCCATGTTTATAACGCTTGTAACTATTATTCAAAATATCTGGAAAAGAGTTGCCATCATTTGTTTGGCTGCAGTAGGTACATTTATTCTATTTAATTCATTAGAGCAAAAAAAATTATCTGAAAATCTAACAAAATTTTACCACATTGAAGAGCTCAAACATGAGGTATTCATTCACCCCGAATTACAAATTAAATTAGATTCCGCACTTTTAAATGTTGCAGCGTCAAAACCATTGTTAAAGGACTATGACCAACTGGGGGCAAAACAAATTGCACATCAAATTGCAAGCAATATTGATACCAATGCAAATGAATCAAAATTAGCTAAAGACCTAGAGATGGCAGACAATTCACTAATTTCATGGGGAATAATGTTTGTTATTTTTATATTTATTTGCGTTTATGTTTATGTAGAAAAGGTGAAAACACCTAATGCATTTAATGTTGCTAGAATGTTTAAGAAATTGCAATTGGTTTCATCTGCAGCCTTTAGTATTGGACACGGTGGCAACGATTCACAAAAAGTAATGGGAATTATTGCAGCAGCAATGATAGCCAATGGAAATATCACAGATATGAAACAAATGCCAGATTGGGTTCCTTTGGCATGTTATGCTGCTATTGGAATTGGTACATTAAGTGGCGGATGGAAAATTATTAAAACCATGGGATCAAAAATTACCAAGGTTACTCCATTGGAGGGAGTGAGTGCAGAAAGCGCAGGCGCATTAACTTTATTTATGACCGAACAAATGGGAATTCCAGTAAGCACTACCCATACCATTACTGGTTCCATCATTGGTGTAGGCGCTACCAAACGCTTGTCGGCAGTGAGATGGGGTGTTACAGTAAGTTTGTTGTGGGCATGGGTTTTAACAATTCCTATTAGTGCCGCTGTTGCTGCGCTAACCTATTATGTAATCAGTTTAGTTAGATAAAATGAAAAACCTATTATTTATTGCCTTAGGTGCAATTTTAGTTGCTTGTAATAACGATCCAAGGGCTAAAATGCCAAGTACAGGTAGTTTTGGAGAAAAGTTTGAAATTGCTGATGAGGTGAAAGTATTAAGTACTTTAGACTTAAATGACACGGCCATTTTTAATGTATACCAGATAAGCGGAAGCATTGAAAAGTATTGCAAAGGCGAAGGCTGTTGGATGACACTCAAAGCAAATAATTCATTTGTTAGGGTAGATACCAAAGACAAAAAATTTGTATTGCCTAAAAACATAGATGGGAAGAAAGCCATTGCCAATGGGCAATTTATAAAAGAAGACAACGAACTGAGTTTTGAAGCAACAGGTATTATCATTGAATAAATTACTCTTAAATAAAAAGGCCCGTTTAGAAATCTAAACGGGCCTTTTTATTTAAGCTTCTTCAAGTTGTGCGGCAGATTGCTGTGAATATTCCATTATCAATTCAATTGTAGTTGGTGAGGGCTCTGCTCCTAGTTTCTCTAGAACAGCCATTCCTTCTTTTAATTTTGATAAACTGTTTTGCAAACTTGAATTACTGAGCAGGGCACTTTCAATTTGTGCGCTTTCCAATTCAGATAATTCATTGTACAAATACAAGAGAAGCTCATTTTCTGTGTAGTTATTTGCCATAAGCATGTTTTTACTTTATACTGAAAAAACGCTGCTAATGGCTTTCTTATTTTATTTGAAGGAAAATATTTGTGGTTTATTCTTCAAAAGCTAAGTTAGTAGGCTGATTTTGAGGTGCATTTTCTTTAGGGTAAGGAATGGTTGCCACCACAGTTTGATCTACCACTTCAAAGCTAATATCATCAAACCACAATTGACCATCACCGCTTAGTAAGGCGCCATAAGCAATATTGGTAGCTTTTTTAGGCACATCCACAATAATCTCACATTTCACCCAATCTGTATTGCCTTTAATTTTGCGGTTCGACATATTATCGAACACATAAGGATCGCTAGGCTTTTGCCCATCTATTCTTAACCAAAATCCACCCCAACCTGAAACCTCAGAAGTTTTAATATAACCAGACATTCTTAGACGTTTGCCAGCATAATTACCCGGAACCAGGT
This sequence comes from uncultured Bacteroidota bacterium, assembly GCA_903927505.1. Lineage (GTDB taxonomy): Bacteria > Bacteroidota > Bacteroidia > UKL13-3 > UKL13-3 > B1. The sequence continues at coordinate 19,379 of CAIYNF010000092.1, forward strand.
TTTGAACCAGGGTACCAAATCCGCGGGTTCGTGTGCCCTCCGACCTAATTGTTGCTGCGTTGGTGCCATTTATTCCTGCGCCTTTATCGATACCAATTTCGTAACGATCTGGGTTGCTGCCGGCCTTGTACCAGCCTTTGGGAATGTCGAATGAATACAGTGCTACCAGAACTACCAGTAACAATGCTACTTGTGCTTTAGCTTTCATAACAGTAAAAAATTAAGGGTTATTAAAAAAGGAGTTGAAAAAAGGCTCGGAAAATAGCAACAGCTATAATTGAACCCCTTGAGCAACCATCATCTTGCGCAGGTTATTGAGGGCGTATCGCATACGACCAAGAGCTGTATTGATGCTTACGCCAGTTTTGTCGGATATTTCTTTAAAGCTCATATCACCCCAATGACGCATAATGAGCACCTCACGTTGTTCCTCAGGCAATAATTTGATTAAGTTTTTCAATTGGTGCTCAGATTGCATTTGCATGATTTTGTCTTCCTTGCTTTCTTCTGCAATCACCAAGTAATCAAAAATACCGTTTCCTTCACTGTCGGTGATGGTTACATCGCGTTTCATTTTACGGATATAATCAATGGTGAGGTTACGGCCAACTCTAACAGCCCAACCACCAAATTTTCCTTCTTCATTGTAATGACCAGAACGCAAGGTTTTGATAATTTTAATAAAGGTTTCTTGGAAAATATCTTCCGCCAAGGGACGATCACGGACAATTAAATAAATGGCAGAAAAGATACTACGCTTGTGGCGTTTGATCAGTTCTTCGAGAGCAGTTTGTGTGCCGGATTGGTATAGCTTTACCAGTTCGTGGTCACTAATTTTCTGCATGTTCATGGTTGTAATGATTAAAAGGTAAAACCAAGAGGAAAAATTAGTGTAGATTTTTATCTATAAGCTATATGTTTTTGTGATTGTTTGTAAGACGAATATATAAAACGATTTTCAAGAATGCAAATTTTTTTTCAATTTATTTTTTTTCTATCAACAATAACTTTAGGCCAACTGTGAACGACCCAACTGATAAGGGCACATCATTTTTTACTTTTTTTTGCGCCACAATTACATTGCCCAATTGGTCTGTATATTTCTCGTAACCATAATTCCCTGCAGCGTAAAGGAAGTCGTAGGCAAAGTTAATTGCCAGTCCATTTCTAATATAAATATTAGCCCCTATGCCCGCATTATAGGCCAATGAATTTGCTTTGAGGACATTGTAATTTACAAAATATGCTTTGCTAGGTTTCACGGTTGTATCAGACAAAATTATAGAATATCCAAAGGAGTTCATCCAAGCCATTCCTACACCCGCTTTTAAATACAAATCAAAACCTGGTGCAAAGAAATTATACTTGGCACCTGTCATCAATAAATTTTGTTTCCAATTTTGAAAAACCTGCACACCTGTTGAACCATAATATTTAACCAAAACATCTTGGTCTATTTTATTGTTATTGTTTGTGAATTGTACATAAGGACTGATTCGTTTTCCCTTGGTATTATTCTCTACAAGAACAGAAATTTGGTACCCTAATTTTGCCATACCGGGAGCCTCTAATTGCAAATTGGTGCTATGGTAGGTGCCATAAGGCAAACTAGGGCCACCAGAAAAAGTAAGAGTTTGTGCTTTGGTAATGAGGGCTGCAGCAAAAAAGAGAAAAACAAAACTAATTAGGCTCTTTGTTTTTTGTAAACTTGTAGGACAATCAAAATGGTTTTTCATAGTTTGAATTAAATGCAAGATAAAAATATTCTGATAAAAGGCGCACGGATGCACAATTTGAAAAATGTATCCGTTTCGATCCTAAGAAATAAATTGACAGTGGTAACAGGTGTTTCTGGTTCTGGCAAAAGCAGTTTGGTGTTCGACACCTTATATGCCGAGGGACAAAGGAGATATGTGGAGAGTTTGTCTGCATATGCACGCCAATTTTTGGGAAAGATGAACAAGCCTGACGTAGATACCATTCAAGGAATTTCCCCCTCTATTGCTATTGAACAAAAGGTAAACACCAAGAATCCACGCAGTACTGTTGCCACCAGTACAGAAATTTACGATTACCTCAAATTACTTTTTGCCCGCATTGGTGTTACCTATTCGCCCATTTCTGGCAAGGAAGTAATACGACATACCGTAGAAAATGTTTCCGATTTCATTCTTTCCTACCCTGAGTCAACTAAAATGTATTTGCTGGTTGCATTAAAAGGAAAAGGTACCGAATTACAAAAAGAACTAGAATTACATTTACAAAATGGATTTAGCAGGGTTTATGTAAAAGATGAAATTTTAGACATTGAAGAATTTTTAAAATCATATAACGCCAAATCTAAGGATGAAGTTTACTTGATGGTAGACAGGTTTGCTGTTATAAAAGAAGATGAAGATTTCCAAAACAGAATCAGCGATTCTGTTCAAACAGCCTTTTTTGAAGGGCATGGCGACTTATTGTTGCTGATTGATGATGGCAAGAAAAACTTTTTCCCTTTTAACAACAGGTTTGAAGAAGACGGAATTAGTTTTGAGGAACCCAGCGTAAATTTCTTTAGTTTCAACAACCCTTATGGCGCCTGTAAAACCTGCGAAGGATTTGGAAGTGTAATTGGCATTGATGAAGATTTAGTAGTTCCAGATAAAAGTCTAAGCATATACGAAGACGCCATTGTGCCATGGAAAGGCGAGAAAATGCAGGAATGGAAAAATATGTTTGTTACTGTTTGTCGCAAAAATGATTTCCCTATTCACAAGCCCTATTTTGAATTAAACCAAAAACAAAAAAACTTTCTTTGGCAAGGTGGCAAGGATTGGGAAGGCTTAAATGGTTTTTTCAAAGAATTAGAGCGCCAAACTTACAAAATACAATACCGTGTAATGTTGGCCAGGTACAGAGGAAAAACAAGCTGCATGGATTGCAATGGCACCCGTTTGCGCAAAGATTCGAATTACGTTAAAATTAAACCAGAAAATTATAAATTAGAATTTGCCGATACGGATAAAGATACGCGCCTAACACTTTCTGAATTGCTTTTAATGAGCATTGATGATGCCATTTTATACTTTCAAAATTTATGGTTGAGCAATGCCCATGCAGCTATTGCCAAAAGAATTCTCATTGAAATAGAAAACAGATTGAACTTTTTACAAAAAGTTGGCTTGGGTTATTTATCTTTAAACAGGTTGTCAAATACCCTCAGTGGTGGTGAATCGCAACGCATTAATTTAGCAACTTCATTGGGTTCGAGCCTAGTTGGTTCTTTGTATATTTTAGACGAACCAAGCATTGGATTGCACAGCCGAGATACTGCAAAACTAATTGAAGTTTTAAAAGCTTTGCGTGATATTGGAAATACGGTGGTGGTGGTTGAGCACGATCAAGACATTATGGAACAGGCCGATCAAATTATTGATATTGGCCCATTAGCTGGTATTCACGGGGGTGAAATTGTATCGGTTGGTACTTTAAAAGAACTCATTGCCGACCCAAAAAGTTTAACCGGACAATACCTTGGCAACTCCTTACAAATTCCTATTCCGCAGCGCAGAAGAACTTGGAACCAACATATTTCGGTTAAGGGTGCTCGTCAGCATAA
>CAIYNF010000093.1 GCA_903927505.1 uncultured Bacteroidota bacterium
GTTTCTGTGGCAATCTAAATTCATAAGGCGCTTTGGGTGTTTTTGCTCAGTCAAAATGGTCAACATATTTCAGACACTGACATTTTTTTTCGCGGACCGCGTCCGCCGAAGCTTTAGCGTAGGTGGACCATTTAACACGCTCTCTGCTCCATATCAAACAACCCTTCGGCTTCGCTCAGGGACCGGATCAATAATTCAAAAATTGCCAACGCGGTAAAATGGGCGCATGCGCCCATTTTACCGCGTTGGCCCCATAGCGCCATGCAAACGGTCCCTGAGAAACGTAGAAGGGTTTTCTCTTTTAGCAGCAATCAATTATGAATGATGAATTATGAAAGGGCCTCTTGCAACTAGCTTCTGGCATTTTCTCTGCGGACTTTGTCCGCCGAAGCTTCAGCGCAGGTGGACATTCAAAATTTCCCTCCAAACCTAAAACCTAAAACCCAAAACCATCACTCAAAATCCCCCAACCAAAAACCCAAAACCTAAAACCCAAAACCAAGAACAAAATAAGGCTAGAAGCCAGAAGCTAGCCGCCAGAAGCCTTTTTTTGCATAGGCGGCACAGCCGCACCTTTGCAAAAAAAAGCAGGCCCATTCTCCGCCCTAGAAGAATGAAACCTGCTCTAAATACTTCGGAAAGTATTTTCCTATCCCTAAATAGTATCTTTTAAGTCTTTTTTAGACTTCTTATTGTCTCTTAATTTTTTCATCCCGTAGGCAATTCCCGCACCTACTAGGAGCGATGCTCCTCCGTCTATTGGGCAATCACAAGTATAATCATCAGGAGATCCTGGACAAAGACATTGTGCAGATGCAAGTTCTACAATAAAGAACAATAAGAAACTTAATAAAACATGTTTTAATTTCATTTGAAAAATTATTTGTTGTGAAAATAATAGGAATTATTTAACGAAACGAATAATTTCTACATTGTTATTGTAAAACATTTTCACAAAATAAATGCCTTTGTCTAAATTCTCAATGTTTACCGCTTCTATATTGCCATTGGTAAAGTTACCCGCACCCGCACTTACACTTTGTCCCATTTGGTTGTAAATTTCGTAGCTAAAATCTCTTACATTGGCATTGCTGCAGGCTAAGTTAATGGTGCTGCTAGCAGGATTAGGATACAAACTTACATTTGAAACTTCTTCCGTTGCATTAGCCAAACTTGTGGTGAAAGCTGCGGTACCCACTTTGCTGAATAGCATTACAAAACGGTTATCTCCTTTAGAATTTGGATTAGCAGTAATATCAAAGTTATAAGTTACGTTTTGATCCACATTGATCATTTTGTTTAAGAATTTATCTACCAAAATAATTTGTGTCATTCCAGAGAAACTTGCCAATTCAGTAAATTTCATAGAGAATTTACCAGTTGTAGTAGACATAACAGACAAGGCAACTGTGTCTATAGTTTCAAATACAGGACGGGTATTGATAGCCAATCTTGAAGCATTTTTCAAACTTGCTATTCCGTTTGTTGCACTGGCCATTGTTTCAGCATCCACAGCAAGGTCTAAAATCGTTTTACCACCATCTCTAAAGTTAATAGCAATATCATCTTGATGAACACCATTTGATAAATATTCAATTCTTAATAAATCTGCAATTGAATTGTTTTTGAAATAAATAGCTGCCTCATTTGAAGTTTTGTATTCTTCTTTGAAAGTAATTGAGGTTGCAGCAGTTGTATACACATAAAACCCTTGACCAGACTCAATATAAGGACCAGTTGCTGGCCAGCCATTGGTACCAACCACACCATTGTGACAGGCAAAACGATTGCTTGTACCTGATACAACTGCAGGATTAAGAATGTAAACTGTTGCTCCAGTATTTGCACCTCTTGCAGTACTCCATCCGCTTGCGTTCCAAGCAATGGTGCTTGCATAAGGATTACCAATAATATTCCAACCATTGCATAATGAAATGGTAACATCACCTTGGTTCAACAAACCAGTCGCTCTTAAGGTTGTTTGTGTATTGGTTGTAACACTTGTATTATACAAATTAGTGGCTCGATCGCCACGAATAAAGATATTATAACCTAGTCCAGGGGTAAAGTTGGTTGTTTTGGTATTGGTAACCGGTGACATTACATTACTGGTAGTCATTGTATACATTGAATAAGATGAAGCAGCAGTATAATCTAAACCATTAGCCGCATTTCCTGCTCCAATATTTGCCCTGTTGGCAGTTGGCCCTGTAATTTGAACACCATAACCTGCATTGTTTGCACCAGAATCTTGCCAGCTATTAAAAATACTAACTGAGTTTACAGGGCAAGAAAGATGACGGTAACTTCTTAAACCAGCAGGAATAAAACGCTCCACAGTAACATTACCTGTAATAGAAGCGCCACTTGCTGGCAATTGGGTAACTTGTGCTGTACCTGTAGAAGTAGTAACATCTTTGCTCTTAATGGTTAAGTTACTGTTTGCTTTTAATTCACCAGCAGTTACGGTTAATACTTTAAAGATATTCACTTTTGCACTTAAGGTTAAACCTGCAGTGTTGTTAAGAATCATGTATTTGAAATCATTTGAACTTGAACCAGAAATAGTTTGGGCAGCAGTTCCGTTAAATGTGATATTAGCAGTGTTTCCTGTAAAAGTGCCATTATTTGTGTAGTTTCCTTTTACAGTTAAAGTGTATGAACCACCCATTGTGAAAGTAGAACCAGTATTAATAATAAAATCATTAACAGTTAAATTAGCAGTAGAAGTATATGATTTACTTGCAGCTACCTCAAAAGTACTTGGTATTGCAGTAAATGTTGGAAGCGTTGTGCTTGTACCATTCAAAACCAATTTGCTATAAGTTATATCCCTAACAGTTTGTGAAGTACCATTATACGTAACAGTATTACCAGCAGCTGAGGCAACCAAACTTGTAATTCCAAAAGTTCCACCTAAAGTTAATGAGCCAGTTGCGCCTTGGGTGAAAGTTCCCAAACCAGCTAAAGCAGTTGAAACAGTAGTTGTACCATTATTGGTTAATGTAGCTCCAGTACCAACAGTTAAGCTAGGAATTGTAAGCGTTCCAGTCCCAGTATTTGTAGATGTAGCATTTACCGAAACAACACCTGCACCACCATTGATTGTACCAGAATTTGTTAATGCACCAGTAAAGGTAATTGCACCTGTACCACCTGTAATTGTGCCAGCGTTAGTTGTTGCTCCGGTAAAGGTAATTGCACCTGTACCACCAGTAATTGTGCCCGCGTTATTTGTTGCTCCGCTTACGGTTAAAGTATAGTTATTTAAATTTAATGTTGCTCCAGAAGCAATAGTTAAGGTTGCAACGGTAGTGTTTTTTGCTAATGTTTTAGTTGCGTTGCCACTTAAAGCCAAAGTAGAATAATCAACATTGTCTATAGATTGACTGCTCGAACCATTGTAGGTCACTGTGTTAGTGTTTGTAGTAGCATTTAGTCCAGTGATAGTAGAAGTACCACCTAATGTTAAAGTACTTGAGGCACCCTGAATAAGTGTTCCATCACCAGTTAATGCAGTTGAAATGGTTAAATCACCTATATTTGTAAAAGTTTTATTGTTTGAAGAATTAACCTGAAGATTAGGAATTAAAATAGTTCCATCAATAGTTCTATTAGTACTACCTTCCGAAAGTGTAAAAATATGATTACCTGTTGATGCAGTAAAAGTACCATTATTATTTAAGCTTCTTTTGTATGTAACACCCACAACTGAAGTTTCTTCGTATGTTCCATTAATCGTTAAACTTTGGTCAAAAATAGTAGCTGCAGCAATATATATAGTTCCATCTATTGTTGATAAATCAGAAAAAGTTGTAGCTGCGTTTACATACAATTTACTTCCAAAATTAATTGTTAATGCACTATTTAAAGTTTTTGCATAATTTATATTTAATGTACCACCATTACTTATAGTAATTGTAGACGGATCATTTATACTATTGCTAATGGTAACTGTTGTTCCACTCGCAATTGTTACATTGTCACTCGAACTATTTGGATACCCAGAAGTTCTGCCCCAAGTCGCAGGTGTTTTCCAGTCTCCATTAGAATTAGAAGTAAAAGTCGCCGCAAACGCTCCGTTTGCTAAAAATAGGCTGCTAAGGGCAATTAGGCAGCTCATTAAGATTTGTTTTTTTGTTTGATTTTTCATATTAATTAGGGTTAATAAAGGTTTTCTTGTTGTTTGGTTTTCACCGGGGTTTGTATTGTTAAATAGGTTTATACTGCGTTCTTGCAAAAAACTCAATGCGCTCATGTGTAAGGCCATAAAAGAGCTTACAAATTTGGCATCACTTGAAGCAGCATTTAATTGCGCGCTCTGGGTGTTTTTTGTAGTTGTGTTGTTCATTTTTTTGTTTCTTGTTTTTTCAAATCTGTTGGGCTATTTTTTCTCAGCAATTTTTGGGCGCTTTAAAAAGTATAGATCCATAAGCAAACTTGTCTGTTAAAAAATGGTTTGCGTTCTCTTCTTTTAACGCAACAAACATAGCGGCATATCTTGCCTTGGCTTTACTACATATAGGGATAAGAATAGAACAAAAACGGAAATGAATTATTTCTTTTTTTTGTATAGTTCTTGCTATGCAAATTTTATAATTTCAATTGTAAGGCAGCTTGTAGGCCTTGCTAAATATAGCCTCTTCAGGCGCTGTGTTTTTTCAGAAAAAATGCGCGCAAAAAAAAAGAGAAACACAATTTTCACTGTATTTCTCTTTTTTGTATAAGATTTTACCTTATCGTTTTTCTATGGCTTGCGAAAATTTTCGCTCCTAAAAAAAATATTTTTCAACTAATTATAAGAAGAATTTGTGCTGCTGTATTTAAAATCATACGCATCCAATAAAACGTTTTTCTTTACAATTTTTCGCTTGGTTTTAAATACCATTCTAATATCGGCTATGCGCAAATGTTGGTAGAAAAAATCTAAATCTACGCCGTTAATCTGCTCCTGGTTTTTTAAATAAAGCGTTGGTCTTAGGTCTTTATGTATTAAATAATCACATAATTCTAAGTTTACCATCACCTTGCCATTTACCAAAGCAAATCCCCTTTTCCTAAATAAACGTAACATCAAATAGGTTCGGGCCGGAACAGATTTTAACTTGTAGCTGCCCGCTTTGCTTACAATAATAATGTGGTTGGCAACCCCATCTATATGCAGCAGTTCTATATCTTCATACAACAAGAAATGAATATGGTAATTGTTATGTATCACTATTTTATTGAGCTTCTTGCTCATTAAAATATTCAATTCATATAGCTTTACCTTGGGCGCTGCCTTATTGGTCATAGCTGCAAGTAAGCAAAGAATTAAAAAAACATCCCTCCTTAAAACGGAATTTATTATACAAAAAGAGGAAAATCCTTGGTTCGAACCGAAAAATAAGGGGCTAACAAAATCCTAGAAATAGGATAATTGGTGCTTCTTTAGCAAATCTTGCACTGCCGTTAGCGCAATGGGATTAAATAGCCACTCGTCAAAATCTGCATTTTTATATTTAGCCTCTATGCTGCCAGAACTACTGGTAACAGCCACAATAACCGATCTGTGCTTGCTCTCTTGCTCGTGCATGCGTATTTGCGCCAAAGCACCTATGCCATCTAATAAGGGCATAAAAATATCCATAAAAATCATTGAGAAATTATTCTCCTTGGCCAATTCTACAGCTACCTCGCCATTGGCCGCGGTATGTACCTCTATGTTGTTTTGCGAAACCAATTTCCTTAAAAAAAACTGGTTCATCTCCTCGTCATCAACTATCAGTATTTTTCTCATTGTGCTTTAATTTAGAGGGCAAAATGCCAAAATGCTCCTTAAACTTTTTGGTAAAATGGTTGTGGTTATTAAAACCGCATTGGTACAATACCTCAGAAATTGGCGCAGCATCTGCCTCAATCATGGCCTTGGCCTTTAATAAGCGAGATTCTAATATTAACTGAAACAAAGATTTGCCACAAATGCGCTTGATGTTCTTTTGTATAGAAGATATACTCATGGGAAACTCTTTGCCAAAATCTTCTAAGGCTAAGTTCTCATTAGATAAATGTAATTCAATAAAGGCCTTAATCTGTCCCAGAAATTTTTGGTCGCGGCTCTGGTACTCAACATCATCTTCTACTTGGTTAAACTGAGATTTAACCACACTCTTTCTGTTCTCTATATTGTTGCGGCACTTCAATGCCACTTCTTCCAAAGAAAAAGGCTTGGTTATAAAATCATCGGCCATTAAATCCAAAGCGGTAAGCTTATCGTTCAAAGAAGTTTTGGCGGTTAAGAAAATAAAAGGCAAATGAGAAAAACTTGGATCGGCCTTTACAAACCTTAATAACTCTATGCCATCCATAATGGGCATAGACCAATCGCATAAGATTAAAGCTATGCGTTTATTTTTTAATAATTGCTGGGCCTCCAAGCCATTAGAAGCTTGGTAAACCTGGTAACCTTCCATTTCTAAAAGGTTACATAAATTGGAGCGTAAAACGGGATCGTCTTCGCAAAGAAGAATTTTATCTGCTAAAAAAGTATTTGTTTGTGCCATTAAGCTTGCGCTGTCCTATTAATTTGCTTTAAAAATAAAATGAAACTCTCCTACATTTTCCTCACCCATTTTAAAGGCTGCAGTGCCTCCTAAAATCTGACTCAACTTTTTGGTAATAAACAAACCCAAGCCTAAACCAGATATGGTATTTAGCTTTTCGGTAAATTGGTTAAATGGCTGCACCTGGGCAAATTTGTGTTCGTCAAAATCTTTGCAAGGGTAATGAATACTCATTTCAAAACCACCCCCTTGGCTCTTTACAAAACACATTACCTTATCGCCAGGTTTGCTAAATTTAAAGGCATTGTCGGAAATTTCTTCTACAATTTTCTTAATTAAAAACTTATCTGTTTTTAAAATATCGTCGCCATTGAGCAATAAACTCAAATCTTTGCTTCTATCATAATTGCTGGCAATTTGCGAAAGCGTACTTTCAATAAAACTGCAAGGCACATCTTCTATATATGGATTAAGCTTATTGGCATCTATTTCGTTACATAGAATTAAATTGTTAATGGCCTTGTATAACCTAAAGCCACTGTGCTGTATAATATCTAAAATAGTTTTGGATTCTAAACTGAGTGAATTATCATCGGCATTCAATAAAATTTGTGCGCCGGTCATAATTCCATTTAAGCAGGTATTAAACTCGTGGTAAGGCGTTGGCGAAGTTTTAATGCTAATTTCGTCTAAGGCAGCCTGCATGCCTTTCTTGCGCAATTGGTCTTTCTCAAATTTAATTTTAATGGTTTCCCATAAATCATCTAATAAGAAAGGCTTTATAATATAATCATCCGCACCTAGGTTCATCCCATGGCGAATATCTGAATGGTTGTTTTTAGCGGTTAGGAAAATAAAAATAGATTGGTGAATTGGGAATTTTCTGTTGAGCTCTTTTAAAAAACCAAAGCCATCTAGCTCGGGCATCATAATATCGCAAATAATCATGTCTGGCCTAAAGGCTTCAAACACCTCCAAAGCTTCCAAGCCATTTTTGGCAGCAGCAACCTCTATATCTTGCAGGGCAAGAAACTCTACAATATTATTTCGGATGGTGGTATCATCCTCAACAACAAGAATTTTCTTATTTAATATATCCATAAGTGGGGTTCAATGGGCTGGCTAGTGACTATTACAAATATGAACAATTTAAGGTAGAAATTACCAAACCCCTACAAGAAAAAATTCTTATCTTTTAATTAAGTGTCTCCTATTTATAAAAACCCTTGCTGGCAATGGCCTGGCGCACGCCATCTGGCACCAAATACCTAATAGATTTTCCAGCTTGTATAGACTCCCGCACATATGTGCTGGAGATATTTAACAAGGGTACTTCAAATAATTTAATCTTGGGATGATTGGCCAAAAGTGGCTTTTCTATAATACCTACCCGGGCATACACAAATACCTGGTGGTGCTCCAAAATGGCTTGGTAGTTTTTCCAATGGTGAAATCCTTTTAAATTATCACCACCTATTATTAAGGTAAATTGGTCTTCAGGATATTGCTTCCTGAGCTCGGCCAATGTATGTTCTGTATAAGAAGGGCGAGGTAAATTAAACTCTATAGCACAGGTCTTAAACCTTGGATCGTCTTTTATGGCAATATCCAATAATGCCAAACGTTCTTTTTCATCCAATAATTCATCACTGGCCTTAAACGGATTTTGTGGCGATACCACAAACCATATTTCTTCCAAATGGGCATAATCTGCCATAAAGTTGGCAATAATTAAATGTCCAGAATGCACAGGATTAAAAGACCCAAAAAATAAGCCAATCTGTTTTGCCATTGTTTACATATTCATAAATTGTTCTACCAATTTTTCTGCCTCTGCCAAAGCGGTAGGTAAATCTTCATTGAGCAGCACCTGTTCAAACTGGTTTTCGTAAGCCAATTCTTTAACGGCTTTGCCAATGCGCATTTGCAAAGTTTCTTCCGTTTCGCTCGACCTAAAACGCAAGCGTTGTTCTAATGCAGCTACGCTGGGTGGTTTTACAAATACGGCCAAGGCTTTATTGCCAAAATACTTTTTAATATTTAAACCGCCCACCACATCTACATCAAATACCACCACTTTTCCCATGGCCCAAATTCTTTTTATTTCAGATTTTAGGGTGCCATAAAAATTACCGCCATATACTTCTTCGTATTCTAAAAAATCTTGGTTTGCAATGCGGGTTTTAAATTCATCCTGACTTAAAAAATAATAGTCCTTGCCATCTTGCTCGCCCGTTCTTTGGCTGCGGGTGCAGGCAGAAACAGAGAATTGCAATTGGGCATACTGCTGCAATAAATGTTTTACAATGGTGGTTTTGCCCGAACCAGATGGGGCACAAAAAATAATTACTTTACCAGTTTCCATCTCACAAAAACTACAATACGTTATTAATTTGTTCTTTTATTTTTTCTAGTTCGTCTTTCATCTCCACCACCGCTCTTTGCATTAAATGGTGGTTGCTTTTAGAACCAATGGTATTTATTTCTCTACCCATTTCTTGGCCTATAAAATTTAATTTCTTACCTGTAGAGGCAGCCTGAATGGTTTCTTCAAAGAAATCGCAATGTTGTTTCAAACGCACTTTCTCTTCGCTTATATCTAATTTTTCTATGTAATAAATCAGTTCTTGTTCAAACCTATTATTATCTACTTTCTCCTGACCCAAGGAAGCCAAATCTCTTTGTATACGGTCTTTTACCGTTTGCAGGCGTTCTTCTTCAAAGGGTGCCAAACTGATCATTTTCTGCAAAATACTGGCAGCCATTTTACTCAATTCATTGCCCAATACTTTTCCTTCTGTTAACCTAAATACATCAAATTGCTCGTAGGCATTGCGCACAGTTTGCATAATGAGTTTCCAATCTTCCTCATTGTGCGCTTCTTCATTTACCTGCAAAATATTGGGCACCATAAAAATATTGTTCAGCAAAGAAGTTTCTGTCCAACCACTTTCTTGGCTCAATTGTTTTACCTCATTTAAATAATACAAGGCCAGGTCTTTATTTAAAGGTGTAATGCGGTCTTCCACCAATTTATAACTCAATTGAATATTTATTTGAGCCGTACCACGTTCAATCCATTTGCCCAATTCGCGGCGCAATTCCAATTCTTTGTGCTGCCAATTTCTGGGCATGCGCACATTGAGTTCAAGAAATTTACTGTTCAGGCTTTTCATATCTACCTTAATGGTAAACCTTTCAGTTTCTAATTCCGCTTGGCCGAAGCCTGTCATTGATCTTAACATATTTCAAAATAAGTGGCCAAAATAGGCCTTTTTTACTGCAACAGAAAAAGTAATTAAACAGCAAGGTTATCAATAGGCAATTGAAGCGTAAGCGTTGTGCCCTCTCCTACCACACTTGTAATAGCAATTTTACCTTCATGCAAATCCATAAAGTATTTAGCAATAGAAAGTCCCAAGCCCGTGCCCGGAATATTTTCTACATTAGAACTTCTAAAGAAAGATTCAAAGCTCATGGCCAATTCATTTTCTGGAATACCAATGCCTTTATCGCTCACACTAATGCTTACAAAATCATCTTTTCTTTCCAACCTCACAATAATCAGTGAAGCGGTTTCAGAATACTTGGCCGCATTGCTAATTAAATTATTAAATACATGCACCAATAGTTTCGGGTCGAACCAAATTTTTAAGGCTGCAATTTGTTTATCGAATAAAATTTCATGCCCTTGTATATAGCGCGTAGCTTCATTGTTGAGGTAATCTTCCGTAAAGGAAACAATTTCAATTTCTTCTTTGGTAATACTTACTTTTTCTACCTCAATTTTACCCATGGTAAGCACATCTGTCATTAAAGAGGTAATACGGTCTACATCAAAAATAATGTTCTCAATTTTCTTATCAATGGCAGTTTCGGCAAATACTTTTTTAAGAATTTCATTCTTGCGTGCATACATTCTTATTAATTCTGCACTGCTACGTATACCGGCCAATGGCGTTCTAAATTCATGCGAGGCCATGTTCACAAAACGCGATTTTAATTCGCCCAATTGTTTCTCCGATTCTAATGAATGTTTTAATTCTACCTCGGCAGATTTACGGGTGGTAATATCTTCAATAGAACCCACCATACCAGAAAGGGTATTGTCTGAATTAAATATTTTATTGATCTCTACATCAAACCAAATTAAATCTCCTTCCACATTGCGTAGCGGATATTCTAAGTTTAAGTTGAGTTGGTTATCTGCCACTAAAAATTCCTCAAAGTTTTCAATTGTTTCTGCGGCAAAATCTGTATCGCAATAAGACAAGAAGAACTTGCCCAAGCTAGTGCTGCGGGTAAATCCGGTAATATTGCTCCAAGCTGGGTTAATAAATTTAAACATGCCATTTTCATCGGTTTCAAAAATTACTTCACGTAAATTTTCAACCAAATCTCTGTAACGTTTTTCGTTGGCACGAATTTGTTCTTCAATTTTTTTATTGCTGGTTATATCCAAAATAAAGCCCACCATAAAAATTGGATTACCCAACTCGCTGTATTCAACTACTTTCCCAAAATCCAATACCCAAATATAATTTCCGTGCTGGGTTTTTATGCGGTATTCTGTATTGTAAATAGGAATTTCACTGCTACCCGGACTCCGTTTCAAACTCTTCAAAGCGGCCTCCACACTTGCGCGGTCGTCTTCATGAATATTTTCAAACCAATTCATACGCACCTCTTTAAATCCATCTACATTTTCAAAACCAAGGATGCGTTTAAAAATATCATTGCTTTCCAATTCGTCGGTTTGCATATTCCACTCCCACATGCCCAAATTGGAGGTATTAATTGCCAATTCCAATTTCTGGTTTGCTTGCTCCAAGAGGTGCATGTTTTTCTTCAAATCGGAAACGTCGCGGGTAATACAAATAAGTGTATCGTCTTCTAATAAGCGCAAGGTAATATCTTGGTAAACGGCCTCTCCATTTTTATTTTGCCCCACGCACTCGCCATTCCACAATCGCAATTCGCCCAAGCGTGGCATAATGTCTTCCTTAAAGCGCTTTAATTCAATTTCATCGTACAATACATGCCATGATTTTCCAATTAACTCTGCAGTAGCATAGCCAAACATATCTTCATGTGCTTTATTCATGTAGGTATACAAGCCATCCGAATTTAACAAGGCAATACCATCAGGTGAATTTTTAATAGCTTCACTTTGTTTGGTAATGAGTTCATCCTGCTCACTAATACGGGTAATATCCATGCCATAACCAATGGCTATAGTAATCTCCCCTTTTTCGTCTAAAACAGGATGCATTTTACGCAGGTGCTTTTTGTATTTTCCATTTTCTAATGGAAAAATTTCTTCATAGGCGTATGGCTGTTTGTCGTCCAACATTTTGTTGAAATGACCCCTGCGAATTTCTGCTAAACGGGTATCTTTATTCCAATGTTCACAGTATTCAAAATCGTCTTTGCCTACCAACCAATTTCTAATTTCATCGTTTTGAACCGAATTTTGGTTCAAGAAAATATAGCGCTGTTGGCTATCTAGGGCAACAATATCTGCAGGAATATTTCTAAAAATAGATTCATAAAATTCTTTTTGTACATTAAGTGAATGGTACTGACTTTCCAATTCTTTTGCCAAATCATTTCGCTTTAAGAAGGCACCAATATTGGAAGAAATAGAAATAGAAATAAAAGTACTGGTTTCCATTTCCAACCATGCATGTTCTGTGCTGCACATATCAAAGCCTAAAATGCCCCATATTTTTTTATCGTAAACAATGGGGCTTAACATTAAACTCTTGGTACCACGCTCCTCCAATAGATCAGAAAATTCTTGCTCTTTGATATCTTTGGTATGGGAATAAAAACAAAATCCATCTAATAATACTTTTTTCAAAGGTTCAAAATGTTCCCAAGAAAATTCTCTATTTGGGGCTTCTTGCATTAAACTCCTTACACCCTTATTTACCCATTCGTAGGCATAGTTCATGGAGCTTAATTCACCTTCTTTAAAATTATTTTTTAAAATATAGCACCTGTCAATCTCAGCAGATTCGCCCAAAATGGCAATCACCTCGTTTAACATTTCGTCTATATCAATATCGTTAATAAGCAATTCCGATGAATGCAAAACTGCATAAAACAGCTGATTATAGCGTTTCGTCAATTGCTCATTTAAAGCCTCCAATTCGTTCATAGTTATCAAATATACCTTGAAAGGGGCATTTTCAAAAGTATTTTCAAATCAAAGGCCTTGTTTGTTCATTGTCAATTTTTCTTAATAGCTTTTAAAACATTGTGCAACGCGCAAATTCACCTATTTTGCTGGCCATTTTATGCAACTATTCAACAAATACAAAAGCTTCTTCAAAAAAATTATACAACTGAGCTACCCCATTGTTATAGGGCAATTGGGAATTGTGCTCATGGGCACCGCAGATGTTATTATGGTAGGTAAATTAGAGTCTATTAACTTGGCAGCAGTTTCGCTGGCCAACTCTATTTACTTTGTTATTTGTATTTTAGGTATTGGTACCCTTAGCGCGGTTTCTCCTTTGGTAGCACAAAGCAAAGGCGCAGAAAAACCGGCAGATGCTGCCATCCTATTTAAACAAGCCATTGTTGCCGCAGGTATCCTCAGTATTTTTATTTGTGGAATTGTTTATGTGCTTACGCAAAACCTGCATTGGTTCGGACAATCAGAAAAACTAATTGCGCTAACTAAAAACTATTTGCACCTCTTAAATTTGGGCACGCTGCCTTTATTAATATTTATTGCCATTAAACAATACAGCGATGGATTGGGATTCACAAAGGTATCGGCTGTATTAACTTTAATTGCCTTGGGCATAAATATTATTTTAAACTGGATACTAATTTACGGCAATTGGGGAGCGCCTGCCTTAGGTTTGTATGGCACAGGTTTGGCCACTACCATTAGCAGGGTCTTTATGGGAATTGCCATTTATTTTTACGTAAAAAAAGCTGCTATTTACAAACCCTATTTACAAGAAAAATCAAAAGAAAAAGAAGGCCAATTCTTAATACAAATTTTCAATATTGGATTTCCTTCTGGCCTACAATATTTCTTTGAAGTAGGTGCATTTGCCTTTGCAGCTATAATGATTGGTTGGATAAGCGAATCTGCCATGGCTGCCCATCAAGTTGCCATTAGTATTGCTTCCATTACCTATATGCTTGCAACTGGAATTTCTGCAGGTGGTTCTATTTTAGTAGGCGATGCCGTAGGCCGAAAAAACCAACAAGATTTGCAAGATGCTGGCAGAGCCGCAATACTTTTAGGCGCAAGCTTTATGGGCTGTTGCGCTTTACTTATTGCAGGCTTTGCACCTTTCATTTTAGCGTTTTATACCAATGACAAGGTGGTTATTGACATGGCACAAAAACTCTTATACATTGCTGCCTTCTTCCAATTAAGTGATGGCATTCAATGTGTAAGTTTAGGTGTATTGCGTGGCATAGGCGATACAAAAATTCCCACAGTAATTACCATCATTTCTTATTGGGTAATAGGCATTCCCCTGGGTTATTATTTATGCTTCCAACTCAATTGGAGTTTATATGGCGTTTGGTGGGCACTCCTATTTGGCCTCACTTTCTCGGCCGTATTTTTAAGCATCCGCTTTTTAAGAGAAAGCAAAAATATTAATGTAGCAGAATTAGACCTTACAGAATTTAACCTGCATGCACACTAAAGTAAAAGTTCACCTCGCCCTCTTTATTGTGAGCCTTATTTATGGGGCAACTTTTACCATTGCAAAAATGGTAATGCCAGAATTTATTAAACCATTTGGCTTTATTTTACTGCGCATTATTGTTGCCACTGTTTGTATTTTTTTCTTCCACAGGCACTATGTTAAAGGGGCCATCACAGATAAAAAAGATTTATTCCCCTTGCTCATTTCTGCCATCTTTGGGGTATCGGCAAATATGCTCTTGTTCTTTGCCGGACTAGCTATTACACAGCCAATCAATGGTGCAGTGCTTATGCTCAATACCCCCATTTTTGTGCTTATTTTTGCTGTAATCCTGCTCAAAGAAAAATTGAGTTGGCAAAAAATTACAGGAATCATTATTGCTGCATTAGGTGCATTAATGGTGGTAGGTGGCTCAAAATTTCAATTTGATTCCAACAACATCCTTGGCGATATTTTTGTAACACTCAATGCCATTATCTATGCCTTTTATTTGGTTTATGCCAAACGCCTTATGGTTAAATACCATCCCTTAACAGTTACCTTGTATTCATTCTTCTTTGGCTTTTTTATTGTTTTGCCGTTTGGGCTGAACCAAGCATTGGAAATAGATTTTGCAAACATGCCTCAAAACATTTGGTTTGCTGTAGCATTTATAACCATTGGCGCTACATTTTTAACCTATGTGTTAAACGCCTACGCCTTAAAGCACGGGAGTTCTAGCCTAGTTGGTTCATACATTTACTTACAACCTGTTATGGCAACAATTATTGCCATGGCCGCAGGAAAAGACCAATTAACTGCAGAAAAATTTATAAGCATGCTCATTGTTTTTGGAGGAGTTTATTTGGCCTCCTACAAACCAAAAGCAAGCGTAATACAAGCAGAATAATTTACTCTTCGGCTACATTATTGAGTTTCATCCACAAGGTATAAGCACCTTTACTCACAATTTTTTCTTTCAATAAATCTTTGCCACTAGCCGATGTAATTTCAATGTCCAAACCTTCAATGATGCCTGTTTCTACTTTAATTTTTTCATACTCATTTGCTGCTTTTTCTATAAAAATATAGCTATCGGCGCCTTCGTGCATTACAGCCTCATCTGGTATCACCACTGCTTTTCTGCCCGCACCAATAATCTCAGCATTCATATAGGTTCCAGGCACCAATTGCTTGTCGTATTGCTCAAAATGGCAATGTATATTTATGCTCCTGTCCGAACCAATATCTTTGCCAATTAAAATTACCTCGCATTTGTATTTTACCTCTGGATGGTTGTTGGTATAAGCAATTACTTTCTGACCCATAAACAAATGTTCCATGTCTTTTTCAAAAACATTTAAAGCCAAGTGAATGTCTTCTGGGTTTACCAACTCAAACAATACATCTGTTGGGTTTACATATTTTCCCACGTTTACATTTACTTTAGAAACAAATCCGGAAATGGGTGCGTAAATTGGAATGGTGCGCGATAAACTATTTTCGTTTAACTTATTTGGATCAATCCCAATTAATAAAATCTTCTCGGAT
Organism: uncultured Bacteroidota bacterium; assembly: GCA_903927505.1. GTDB lineage: Bacteria > Bacteroidota > Bacteroidia > UKL13-3 > UKL13-3 > B1. Next base: position 15,758 of record CAIYNF010000093.1, read on the forward strand.
AAAGACCTAAAAGTAATGGTAGCACTTTCATAAGCTTCCTTTGCCTGCTGAAAAACCTTATCACTACTTGCCTTTGAGGAATTTAATTCTTTCTGTCTGGCAAATTCTTTCTGCAACATTTCTAATCGCGATTTGGCAATTAAAAACTCTTGTTGCAATTCTATATACTTGGGATCTTGCATGGTAGCAATTACCTCGCCTTTGTTAAAATGCATGCCGGGTAATAATTTCATGCTCTTTAAATAACCGCCCAAAGGCATGCTCACAGAAACCATGTTTTGCGGTGGCACATCTATAATTCCGTTTACTTTAAAAACAGGAGAAATAGTTTTCTCTTCGGCACTAACCAAACTCAGTGGTGTTTGCGCAACTTGGCTGGCATCTAAGCGTACAATGGTTTTTGGCAAAGCATTGTCGGATTTTTTATCTTCTACTTTACTTGCATTTTTACAAGAAAAAACGCTCAGGGTAAATGCTAAAATATATACTAATTTATTCATGATAATTTAATTAAGGCTGATAGGTTTGATAAGCAATCATTAACTGATTGTATTGTTGAACAGTTTCTAAATAAGCATTAATGGTTTGCAATGTTTGTTGGTGCAAAAGCGTCCATTCCATAAAATTTAAATTACCCTGTTGGTATTGTTTCCAAGCTGCCGCTTCGGCGGTACTGGCCTGTGGCAAGCCTTCTTGCTCATAATAGCTGCACAATTGGTTGAGCGAAACCAAACGGCGTTGCCAATCTGCCAATTGCTGCTTCAACTTATTGTGTGCATATTGGTATTCCAATTCTTTTGCTTTTAAATCAAATTTTAAAGCAGCCGTTTTGGCTTGGGTCGAACCAAAAAATAATGGCACACCCACTCCAACCTGAAATGCTTGAAATCTTTGCGAATGGCTGTAATAGATATTGTCGGCGCCATTTCCGGTAATCGACATATTTTGGTAGCCCAATTGCATTTCGGGTAAAAACTTGCTGCGTTCTGTTTTTAATTTTCCTATGCTAATGGCACTTTGTTTTTGCAAACGCAATAAATAAGGTGAATTTTCTACACTCAAATTTTCTTTCGCTACAAAAGGAATTCTTGAAAAAGAATCGGCGGGAACAAATAATGTATTGGTGCCCATTAACAATTGAAAACGCAACAAACTTGCCTCCTTGTCTAATTGCACTTGCGCCAATTGCCGCATGGCTTCTGCCATTTGCTGACTGGCAGATGCTTTTTCTATTACATTGCTCTCGCCTGTTTTTAAACGCAAATTTGCCAAGGCAAGCTGTGCTTTAATGGCATCGTGGTAAGCTTGGTAACGCTTTTCTTTTTCGGCATAAAACAAGTAAAAATAATATTGCGAACTTAACTCGGCGCGTAAATCAAATTTCTGCACACCATAATCTTGCTGCGCCAATTCATACTCCGATTTCAAAAGCTTCTTTTGGTTTAAATAAACATTGGGCATTGAAAAACTTTGACTCACCACAAACCTGTTATCGCTAAAATTTGAATTGATATTTCCCTGCTCATATTGCGCGGTGGTCATGGGTAAATTCCATGCACTGTTTTTCATTTTTTGCGCCAATTTCAATTTGTAATCTTGGGCGTTTAAACCTTGGTTATATTTATACGCAGAATCTAAGGCAGCACCAATATAAATGGGTGTTTGCGCTTGAACACCAAATACAAATAAGAAAGGCAATAACACTGCAACTTTTGGATATTTTAAAACAGGTTTGCGTTCAAACAACATATACAAAACAGGCAATACAAAGAGCGTTAAAAAAGTAGCCAGTAACAAACCTCCAATTACCACTGTTGCCAATGGGCGTTGCACTTCTGCTCCTGCACCATTGCTCAAAGCCATAGGCATAAAACCTAAAGAGGCAACGCAAGCAGTCATTAAAACCGGACGTAAGCGCAACTTGGTTCCAGCCAAAACTATTTCTTTTAAATCTGTGAGTCCTTCTGTTTTTTGTCGGTTAAATTCTGCAATTAAAACAATACCATTTAAAACCGCTACCCCAAATAAGGCAATAAAGCCAACGCCTGCAGAGATGCTAAAAGGCAGGCCACGCGAAGCCAAGGCAAAAATACCACCAATGGCAGAAAGCGGAATGGCAGAATAAATTAATAAACCTTGCTTCATGCTATTAAAAGCAAAATACAAGAGCAATAAAATAAGCAATAAAGAAACCGGCACGGCAATGGCCAAACGCGATTTTGCCGCTTCTAAATTTTCAAATGCACCACCATAGGTTACATAATAACCTGGAGGAAATTTTACGTCACTTTTCATGCGTGCTTGCAAATCACTTACAATGCTTTGTACATCCCTGCCACGCACGTTAAAGCCCATCACAATTCGGCGTTTGGCATCTTCGCGCTGTATTTGGTTCGGACCATCCACAATGTTTACATCTGCCAATTGGTATAAGGGTACTTGTCCGCCCGAAGGAATAGAAATCAATAAATTTCTAATATCATCCAATTGCGTTCTTTGGTTTTTTTCTAAACGCAATACCATCCTAAACCTACGCTCACCTTCATATACCATGCCTGCTCCTTTGCCTGCAAAAGCCGTATGAATAATTTGGTTTACATCCGAAACATTTAATTTGTATTGCGCTAAAAATTCACGCTTCAAATTAATTACAATTTGCGGCATCCCAGTAACGGGCTCTACATATACATCGCGGGCACCTTCAATGCCTTGTGCAATGGCGCCCATCTTATTGGCATAAGCAGCTAAGGTATCCAAATCTTCACCAAATATTTTGCATACCACATCTTGTCTGGCACCTGTCATTAATTCATTGAAACGCATTTGCACTGGATATTGAAAACCAAAAGTTGCA
>CAIYNF010000094.1 GCA_903927505.1 uncultured Bacteroidota bacterium
ATAGCCGTCCAATGCGCTATACAACTAAAAACGATAGTGCACAAGAAGCGCATGAGGCCATTCGTCCTACCTATTTTGAAAATGTAGAAATTGAAGGTACGCCGCAAGAAAAGAAATTATACGACCTGATCTATAAACGTGCAATTGCCTCTCAAATGGCCAAAGCGCAAATAGAAAAAACCATTGCCAATATTTCCATTAGTGGCATTCCTGAGCTTTTGGTTGCTACAGGTGAAGTATTGAAATTTGATGGTTTTTTAAAGGTTTATTTAGAAAGCACAGACGACGACCAAGAAGATGATACCAGCAAAATGTTGCCACCACTTTCTGTGGGAGAAAAATTGGATTTGAACCAAATTCAAGCAACAGAAAAATTTACCCGCCCTGCTCCAAGATACACGGAGGCGAGTTTAGTAAAAAGGCTTGAAGAATTAGGTATTGGCCGACCATCAACTTATGCGCCAACAATTTCTACCATTCAAAAACGTGGCTATGTTTTAAAGGAAGATAGAGAAGGCAAAGAAAGAAATTTTGTGCAGTTAACTTTGGAGAAAGATGAAATTTCAAGAGTGGATAGAACTGAAAAATTTGCCAGCGAAAAATCAAAATTATTTCCAAGTGATATTGGAATTATAGTAACCGATTTCTTGAGCAAACACTTTGAACAAATCATGGATTTTGGCTTTACTGCAAGTGTAGAAAGCGAATTTGATAAAATTGCACGTGGCCAATTGGTTTGGAATAAAATGATTGAAAAGTTCTACGGACCTTTTCACGCCATTGTTACCAATACCAGTGAAAATGCAGAGCGCCAAAACGCAGAACGTACCATTGGTGTCGACCCAGAAACAGGTAAAACTGTGTATGTAAAAGTGGGTAGGTACGGGCCATTTGCTCAAATTGGAGATAACAGCGATGATGAAGCTTTGAAGCCACGATACGCCAGTTTGCGCACCGGACAATTAACCGAAACTATTACTTTAGAGGAAGCATTAGATTTATTTAAATTACCACGTGTGGTGGGCGAATTTGAAACCAAACCTGTGAAAGCAGCAATTGGTAGGTTCGGCCCTTACTTAATGCATGATAGCAAATTTATTAGTATTCCTAAAACAGATGATGTGTTTGCAATTGATTTACCGCGTTCTATTGAATTAATTGAAGCAAAGCGTATTTCTGATGCCAATAAATTATTGAAAACATTTGCAGAGGATGCAGAAGTTAAAATATTAAACGGCAGATGGGGACCCTATATTGGTAAAGGAAGAGACAATTACAGGTTGCCAAAAGGACAAAATGTAGATGAACTTACCTTTGAAATGGTGAGCAAAATAATTGCTGCTGAAGCAAAACCTGCAAGTAAAAAAACAGCAGCAAAAACAAGCGTTCCCGCTAAAAAAGTAGCAGCAAAAAAGAAAGCTCCAGCTAAAAAAGTTGCTGCTAAAAAAGCTAAAAAATAGGGGTAAATCTGACTTGTTAAATTGTTGAAAGCAATCACACCAAATTCAATAGAAACATCATAATGAATGAAGTTGAATTAAGATCATTGGTAGTTTTATTGGATGATGATGACCCTGAAGTTTTTCAGCATATACAAGAGCGTTTATTGTCTTACGGTACGCAAGTAATTCCTTTTTTAGAAGAGGAGTGGGGCGAGCTAAAAGACATGGTGCATCAACAAAGATTGGAGAATATTATTCACCAATTACAATACAATGAACTGTTTCAAAGTTTTAAAAATTGGTTCAATTCACCCGAGCAAGATTTACTTGAAGGTGTTTATTTAATATGTAAATACCGTTTTCCTGAGTACGACAAACAAAACCTAATAAACACAATTGAAAAATTGCGTTTGGATGTTTGGTTGGAAATGAATTACGAATTGAGTCCATACGAAAAGATACGTATTATCAATTATGTGATTTATAAAATTCATGGCTTTAAAGGGAATGTAGATAATTACCATGATCCGGCAAATTCCTTTATAAATCAAGTATTGGAGAGCAAGAAAGGAAATCCAATTTTGCTGGCTACCATATACATGTTGGTGGCACAAAAATTAAATATTCCTGTTTTTGGCGTAAACCTACCACAGCATTTTGTGCTTGCTTATATCGAAGAATTTGGCAAAAGCAATGTTGAAATGAAGTTCAATGAAATTGAAGAATGGCTGAACCAAAGTGGTAAGATTTTATTTTATATCAATGCGTTTAATGGAGGTGCCATTTTTACAAAAGCCAATCTTGAGCAGTTTTTAGAAAAAGTACATATTGATATTAGGCCAGATTTTTTGGTGCCATGCGCCAATATTGATATTGTAAAACGTATTTTACGTAACCTGGCTTCCTCCTACGAAAAGCTTAATAAGTCCAATAAGCAAAAGGAAATCATGCAAATTTTGTATTCTTTGGGAGAGCCGCCATTAGGAGAATTTCATGAAACAGGCTTGGAGCCAGAATAGCTTGGTGAATCCTAGTAAATAATGCATTTTTGTACAATGGCAGTAATTATACACTTTTTAAATATGCTTGGGTTCAAACAAAAACTTGTTTCCAAACGAGTTGTATTTGCTAGCTTCGTTTTAGGCATTGTACCTAATTTATTTGCGCAACATACGTATATTCCAAATGGCGGTTCGAGCCAACAAATTTTGGATCGTTTAGAAATTAAATCTGGAGAATTGGCCAATGATTATTTTCACAGTGCTGGTAAGAGCTACAGGCGCATGGCAATTGCCAATTACATAGATAGTTTTCCCGTAAACAGAGTGGGATTATCGCCGCAAGATTATTTTAATATGAGCTACCTCATTAACGAT
>CAIYNF010000095.1 GCA_903927505.1 uncultured Bacteroidota bacterium
AAGAAAAGTGTGCTATAAAATCTTGTGTGCTTTCAAAAAACAAACTTTCTGTTTGCGAGAACACTTTTTGTTGCCTTGAAATGGCAGGACCAATACCTATAATTTGTTTCACCTGATGCGCTTCCAATTGCTTGGCAATGGAGCCATACAAGCTTTCTTCCGACTTTCCACTTTCTAAAAAATCAGATAAAATTACACAGCTTTTATTGCCCGCCTGGTGTTGTTGCAGAAAATCCAATGCAATTCCCAATGAACCTAAATCTGCACTGTAACTATCATTGATTAAAAGACAATTGTTATGTGCTTCTTTGAGTTGCAAGCGCATGTCTAAAGAAGGTAAATCTGCAAAACGATTTGCTAATTTTGTTACATCGTATTTGCGCATTAACAAATAGGCAAAACAGGTGCAGGCATTCCATATTGCCGCTTCATCTGTAAATGGAATTTGAACAGAAATTCCATTACAAATTAGCTCGGTGCTTTTGGCACTTGCTTGCGTTTGTATGTAGAAATCTGCTTGTGTATTGTGCCGCGACCAGCCTAAATATTTCTTTTCGGTTAAAGGCACATTGAGCATTTCAAAATAAGAGAAAACAGCGGTTTGTTCTTCGCCATACAAAACATGTTTGCAATGCGAAAACAATTGTGCTTTTTCAATTAATTTCTCCGATCTGCTTTCAAATCCCTCCTCGTGCGCATCGCCCAATAGCGTAAGAATGCCGTATGTTGGACGAATGATTTCTGCCAGGCTTTTCATTTCCTTTGGTTCGGAAATACCCGCCTCAAAAATTCCTAATTGGTGTTGTGTTTGAATTTGCAAAATAGAGAGGGGCACTCCTATTTGCGAGTTATAACTTTTAGGACTACGAACAATATTTACTTCATCCTTTAAAAGATGTGTGAGCCATTCTTTTACAATTGTTTTTCCGTTACTACCGGTAATGGCCAAAACCTCTAATTTAAAATGTTGGCGGTGTAATTTTGCCAAGGTTTGAAGTGCCCATAAACCGCTTTCAACCTCTAGGATGCTGGCACCAGGAAACTTATCCAAACTATTTTGAGAGAAGGCATTTTTTTCGACCACAAAATTGCGGATACCTGCTTCATAAACTTCTTGCAGGTATAAATGACTGTTATTACGTTTCCCCTCAATGGCAATAAACAAAGCTTGTTTGGTGAACACCAATTTACGACTGTCTAACAGCACATGCGCAATTGCTAAATCCTCATTTTGTTGAAGAATAAAAGATGCATTTAAAGCCTGCGAAAGGTGAAGCAATGTAATCATAGAATGGTTTGGAACGCCTTTAAAACAGCCTTTCCAATACCTCAATGTTACACTAAAAAAGCAAGAAACACAAGTAGCGGAAACTTGTGCAAAAGGAAATATTTATTCCTGTGCTTGGTATAAACGAATGGCATCCCAAATTAGGTCGGATTCATAACCCTTGGTAGCCAAATACTGGTAGGTTTTGCGCCCAATTTCAAGTGGGTTATTTAGCTTACTGGTTTGAAATTTTGCCTCCACTAATTTTTGTAAAGTTTGAAAATAATTGTCTGGATCTATTTCCTTCATGGCAATTTGGATGCAGGGAGCAGAAACTCCTTTTAATTGTAGTTCACGTTTAATTTTTAGGCGCCCCCATTTTTTTACCCTGAATTTACTTCCCGCGTAGGTTTGGGCAAAGCGCTCTTCGTTGAGGTAATTTTGCGCTATTAGTTTCAGCAATAATTCATCGGCATCTATGCCATATACACCCAATTCTCCCAGCTTGGCAAGCACCTCATTGTGGCTACGTTCTTGGTAGGCACAATAACTGGCCGCTTTGAGTAAGGCTTCACTGAGTGTATAATATTTCTTTTCCTTTTGCATTGGGGCAAACGAAAATAGGTGGCTATGGGTTAAAAGCCAATATGGAGAAAAATAAAAATAAGGAAAGAAAGACTAAACAGCTTCTGCTACAACTTCTTTTACTTCTGGAACCATTTTGGTGAGCATGCCTTCAATACCACGTTTGAGGGTAATGGTAGAAGAAGGACAACCACTGCATGATCCTTTTAATTCAACGGTAACTACACCCTCATCAAAAGATTTGAAGGAGATCATTCCACCATCTGTTTCAACAGCTGGTTTGATATAGGTATCTAGAATTTCTATGATTTGTGCTACCACCACACTATGTGGACCTTCATAGTTTGCAGGGGCTGAGCGCTCAATAACAATTGGCTCACCCGCTTCAACGTATGCTTTCAAAAATTCTTTAACAATTGGAATTAATTCATGCCATTCTGCACCAGGATATTTGGTAATGGTTACAAAATTATTCATGATAAAAACGCCACTTACGAAACTGAATTCGAATAAACTCTTTGCCAATGGATTTAATTGGGCACGTTCTTTAGTTGGAAAATCGATGGCATCCTCTGGAAGAATCATTTTGTTAAAAACAAATTTCATGGTTTCCGGATTGGGAGTTTCCTCTGCGTATATATTTAGAAAGTCTTTGGCTTCGCTCATTTTAATAAAATTTTATTCCTGCAAATTTAGCAAGTTTCACCTAGTTTCTTGTCATATTTAGGTTTGAAATGCCCATTTTTATCTTGGCGGGCCAATAGACAATAAGAAATCAATCAACGTGCGGATGTAGATATGTTTTTTTGTAGGCTCGAAGCAGGATATTAATTTAGCAGTATGAAAAGAACCGCGCTTCTCCTTAGCCTATTGATCCTTGGATCGACCCTAGGCATGGCTCAAAACCTCTACCCTATTCTAAAAAAGAACAAATGGGGATATATGAACAACAAAGGCCAATTGGTGATAGATTACAAATACGATTTGGCACAAAACTTTCATGAAGGTTATGCCTCAGTAGCCTTGGGCAATATGCCTTGCTTGATAGATGTAAACGAAAAAAGGGTAATTGATACTGGCATTTTCCAATATGTTGGCACCTATTCTGAAGGCATGGTTTCTGTGATGGATTATAAATTTAACAGGTTTTACATGAACAATAAGGGTAAGGTAGTATTAAGCTTACCCAAAGAAATTTACGATGCCAGAAGCTTTTCAAATGGTTTGGCCAGGGTGGGCAAAAAAATTGATATTGTTCAAAATAAATTTGGGTTCGACATTAGTAATTTGGGCTATAAGTTTGCATATATTAGAAAAGATGGCAGCTATGCCACTGAATTTATTTTTGACGATGGCGATGACATGGATGCTGGTATGGCGCGCTTTTTACAAGGAAAACTTTTTGGTTTATTAGACAGTAACGGAGCCATTATTTTGCCAGCTACCTATGATTTTATTAGCAATTTTAATGAAGAAATAGCAGCCGTGAACAAAACAGGAAAATTTGGATACATCAATAAAAAAGGACAAGAAATAATTGCACCCCAATTTACCTATGCCAAAGAATTTAACGAAGGTTTAGCAGCGGTAGAAGTTGAAGGAAAATTTGGCTTTATAGACACCAGCGGCAGCTTGGTAATTCCAGCGCAATACCTAGACATTAGGCCTTTTTCTGAAGGAAGAGCAGCCGTTTATTTACAAACCAAATGGGCATTTATTGATGCCAAAGGAAATTATATTTACCAACCTTATTTTGAAGAAGCCGGATATTTTAACGAAGGAATTTGTCCTGTTAAATTAAAAGGCAAATGGGGTGCTATTGATAAAGAAGGCCATGTTTTGGTTCCCTTTGAATTTGAAAACATAGGCATATTTGAAGATGGCATTGCAGAGGTAATTTACAAGAGCATTAATTTATATGTAAATTCAAGAGGCGAAATTTTGCCAAAATAATTTTTAGTTAGTATATGTTTCTCTCTACACCTATAGAATATTTGAAAGGCATAGGGCCTGCTAGAGGAGAACTGCTAAAAAAAGAATTGCAAATTTTTACCTTCAACGATTTACTTTTTCATTTTCCATATAGACACATAGACCGCAGTAAAGTTTACAAGGTAAAAGACTTGCGTCCAGATATGCCCTACGTACAAGTAAAGGGATGTTTATACAACCTGCGAACCCTTGGCACTAAAGGTGGGCAGCGTTTGGTAGCAGAATTAAAAGACGATACCGGAACGCTTGAACTGGTTTGGTTTCAGGGCCATAAATGGATCAAGGAAAGTATTAAAGCCAATAAAGAGTATTTGGTTTTTGGCAAGCCCAATGAGTTTAATGGAACCATCAATATTGTACATCCAAATTTAGACGACCCCGAGGATGCTGCCATAAAAAAGTACCTGCACATTATGCCCATGTATAATTGCACAGAGAAAATGAAGGCACGTGGAGTTGATTCAAAAACCATAATGAAGTGGGTGAATACTTTGTTGTTGAATCCCGCATTTGATATTGAAGAAAGTTTATCAGAAAATATAAAGGCAAGCAATGGTTTAATGGATAGAAAGGCTGCTTTGTTTACTATTCATTTTCCTGCAAACCCTGCGGAATTAGCCAAAGCCAGTCACAGGTTAAAGTTTGAAGAGTTTTTCTTTATTCAATTAAAACTACTGCGCTATAAAGTTAAGCGCCACCAATTGTTCAATGGCATTAAATTAGAAAACATAGGTGAATTGTTCAATACCTTTTACCACAGTTGTTTGCCTTTTGAATTAACCAATGCGCAAAAAAGGGTAATAAAAGAAATTAGGGCCGATGTAAAACGCGGCATACAAATGAACCGTTTGGTGCAAGGCGATGTGGGCAGTGGAAAAACGGTGGTAGCTTTAATGAGTATGCTCATGACCATTGACAACGGCTACCAGGCATGTATGATGGCTCCTACGGAAATATTGGCCACACAGCATTTTGAAACCATACATCAATTAACCAAAACGCTTCCTGTGAAGGTTCAATTGTTAATGGGTTCGACCCCAGCCCGAGAAAAAAAGAAGATTTATTTACAGTTGGAAAATGGTGAAATTGATTTATTAATTGGCACCCATGCCTTGATTGAAAACAAGGTGAATTTTAAAAATTTGGGCATGGCCATTGTGGATGAACAGCATAGGTTTGGGGTAGAACAAAGAGCACGTTTGTGGCAAAAAAACACCTACCCGCCTCATGTATTGGTAATGACCGCAACGCCCATTCCGCGTACACTTGCCATGACATTATATGGCGATTTGGACACCTCTGTAATTGATGAATTACCTGCAGGAAGAAAACCTATTCAAACACTCATGCGCTACGACAGCAGCAGGTTGGCGGTATATGGTTTTATGAAAAATGAAATACAGAAAGGCCGACAAATTTATATTGTGTATCCATTGATTGAAGAATCTGAAAAATTGGATTATAAAAATTTGGTGGAAGGCTATGAAATTATTTGCAAAGAATTTCCCGAACCAACATACAATGTAAGCATATTGCATGGCCGTTTAAAAACTGCTGAAAAGGAGTTTGAGATGAACCGATTTATAAGAGGGGAAACCAATATTATGGTTGCTACAACGGTAATTGAAGTAGGAGTAAATGTTCCCAATGCCAGTGTAATGATTGTAGAAAGTGCACAAAAATTTGGCCTCTCCCAATTACACCAATTACGCGGCAGGGTTGGCCGCGGCGCCGATCAATCTTATTGCATTTTAATGAGCGATATAAAGAAAAGTGCAGAGGCAAAGCAACGCTTAAACACCATGGTTGAAACCACAGACGGATTTAAAATAGCCGAAGCCGATTTAAAATTAAGAGGTCCGGGCGAATTAGAAGGCACGGCCCAAAGTGGTATTTTAGATTTAAAAATTGGCGATTTGGCCAAAGACACCGCCATACTTGCTTTGGCAAGAACGGTTGCAGAAGAGGTATTAAGTAAAGACCCTGAATTTAAACTAGCGGAAAACAGGGCCATGGCAAAATTTGATGCCCTGTATAGAAAAACTGCTAAATGGGGCAGAATTTCTTAGCTCATTCTTTCCATTAAATCTTTGGCTGTATCTATTAGAATTTGCTTTTGCGTTGCCGGAACGCTTACATCATCAAGGTGTTGATAGGCTATTGTTAAATACTGTTGCTTTTCTTTTTCTGCAAAGGCATGAATTTGGTATTTGCTGTACAAGTTTAAAACTCCTTCAATTTTCTTCTCTTGGTTTTGTTCGGCGAACAAAGCTTCCAATATAATTTTATCGTCTTTGTGTACGCTTTGCAAAAGTTCTATGAGCAATAATGTTTTTTTATTTGCGGCAATATCTCCCCCTATCATTTTACCCACTTGGGCTACTTCACCAAAACTATCCAAAATATCATCTTGTATTTGAAATGCGATTCCAATGTTTTTTCCAAATTGGTATAAGTGCTCGGCATCTTCTTTACTTGCATTGGCAACCATGGCACCCAATTGCAGCGAAGCACCTAGCAAAACAGCCGTTTTAAGTGTAATCATTTGGATATAATCTTCATGACTAACTTCTTTACTTGTTTCAAAATTCATATCAATTTGCTGCCCTTCGCAAACCTTTGCAGCAGTATCGTTGAATAAAAACAAAAGCGGACGAATATCTGAAATTTCAGTAGCTGCTAATAAATCGGTTGATTTAATCATCATAAGGTCGCCACTTAATATGGCAACGGGCATATTCCATTTTTTGTATATGGTTTCTTTACCTCTGCGAAGTGGCGCATTGTCCATAATATCATCATGCACCAAAGTGAAATTATGAAACACTTCCACCGCCAAAGCCACATCTAAAGCCTTGTTTACGTCTTCTCCAAACAGGTCGCAAGCCATTAAAGTTAATACCGGACGAAGGCGTTTTCCGCCCAAAGACATCATGTATTCAATTGGTTCGTACAATTCCTTTGGGTTGGAACCGAAAGAAGTTTGCGCAATTTTTTGGTTGACTAATTTGAGCAGATCTGGGTAAGTATGCATAAGACTTCAAACATACATAATTGCTTTATTGTTTAAAAAAAAATGAAGCGCTCTTTGTTCACTGTAATAATTTCCATTTGGCAAGGCAAATGAAAACCCGCAGTGACCGCCATAATTAACCCTTTCATAGGTGATTTGCGGACTCAAATCTTTTTCTTCAGGAAAACATTCGGGGGACAGAAAAGGGTCGTTATGCGCATTTAAAAGCAAAGTAGGAATGCTTATGTTTTTTAGAAACTGTTTGCTACTTACTTTTTGGTAATAATCTGCAGCATCCTTAAATCCATGTAAGGGGGCTGTATAGCGGTTGTCCCATTCGGCAAAAGTTCTAATTCGGCTCAAACCCTCTAAATTTAATTTACCAGGGAATAATTTATCCTTAATAATTATCTTCTTACATAAAGCACTTAGAAACATTTGCATGTAAAAATAATTACTAAAGTCTTCCAATTTTTTGGCGCTTGTGGCCAAGTCTATTGGAACAGAAAAGGCCGCAGCAGCTTTAATTTCTGTTGGAATTTTAAATTGGTTTTCACCTAAATATTTAAGTAACACATTGCCACCTAAACTAAAACCAGAAAGGTAAATTTCTGTATAGCAATTTTGTTTTAGGATGTATTGAATTACTTCATGCATATCTGCACTTACACCGCTGTGGTAGCTACCCAAGGAGTGGTTCATTTCGCCACTACAACTTCTAAAATTTACAGCACAACAATCAAATTGATTGGCACTAAATTTATTTACAAAGCCCTTGATATATTGAGATTGGGAGGAACCTTCGAGCCCATGAAACAAGATCAATAATTTTTTTTCACCCACCTTATGCCAATCCAAATCAATAAAATCGCCGTCGTATAAAACAATTCTTTCACGTTGGTAAACCACATTTAATTTCCTAAACAAACCAGGCAATGCGGTTTCCACATGGGCATTTCGGGAGAATTTATTTCCAAGAAATTCTGAATTTACTATTGGCATATTGGAATGAATGGCAGCGTAACTATTACCTGCGTTTGTGTTTAGAGCCTTTCGCTTTTTTATCTCGGTGTCCTTTGCTTCCGCCTCTACTCTCTCTTCTGTCGGCACCTTTGGCACTTCTTCCATCCCAGGTGCTTCCGCCATCTACCAGTTGCAAATCAATTTGACGCTTAAAAATATCTGCTGCTGCAACGCGCACTTTCATCAAATCTCCTAATTGGTATTTTTTTCTATTTCTACGTCCAATAATCCATTGGTTATTTTCATCGTAATCGTAAAAATCGTCGCCCATGTTATTGAGGCGCAACATACCTTCACATTTATACATAGAAATTTCTACGTAAATACCCCATTCTGTAACGCCAGAAATAATTCCATCAAACTCATCGCCAATAAATCCGCTGATGTATTCAACTTGTTTAAACCTCACAGAAGCACGCTCTGCCTCGGCCGCTTTCACTTCCATTTGCGAA
>CAIYNF010000096.1 GCA_903927505.1 uncultured Bacteroidota bacterium
GTCGCAAACGGCTATGGACAGCTGAAAAAGTCAATGGTCAATGGTCGATAGACCATAGCAAAAATTAAATAGTTAAAGCACCTCCCAGTCGCAAGCGGCTATGGACAGCTGAAAAAGTCAATGGTCAATGGTCGATAGACCATAGCAAAAATTAAATAGTTAAAGCACCTCCCAGTCGCAAGCGACCATGGACTCCACGCTAGAAGCAAATTAATGGTAATTTATTTGTCCATTTACTCAAAATTTTAATTTTTTTAAATGCCTTTGTAACGCTCTTTCCACTTTATCGAAGTCTGGTAAATCACGTATTTGTTCACTCATTGAACTTACCCAACGTCCTTTATATTGTGGCAATCTTTCTGCAAGTTTCTTTGGAAAATCAAGATGGTTTATTTTTTTGCTTGCACATTTCATTGCAAATTCATTCATATGAAATTGAATATCCATATTGTATACAATTACTAAATACCAAATATCATAAAAGTCCCTCGCGGCCATCCTTTGCATCACACAACGCATTTTTTCTACAAGCACTTCTTCCAAAGGATAACACAGGAGTTGATTTGCCTTTAAATCGGAATAGGCAACAAGTATATCTTTTTTTACAGGTTCAAAAACAAGTTGTTCACTTCTTGAAATATCAACTTTTACTTTTTTGTTATTGCCTTGTCCGCCAAGCGGTCCAACATAGCTGATATAAAAATTAATTCCGCCATCTTCATGTGCATTGTTATCAATAATTACAAGACGAATATTTGCTTCACCTAAGATATATTCAAAGATTTCTTTAAACCATAAGAATAGTTGTTCGTCGGTAATTTCGTTGAATAATAAAGTAAAATCAAGATCTTCTGAAAATCGATAGTCCTCAAAATATATTTTCTTTAAAACCGTTCCTCCTTTAAATACAATATTCTTTGAAAGATGCGCGTGTTGCGCAATACCTTGCAATATCCATGAGAGCACATAGTCCTTTTCTATCTGCTGGTCACGCACAAAAACTTCACGTGCTTTCTGTTGTATTTCGCCTGGTTTAATCATGTATAAATTGCTGACTTAATAGTTTCTGTATCTAGATTTTGTTGAATGCTCCATCTGCTTATTAACTTCCCCGACTTTGGCAATTCTGTATCCAATAAAACATAGGAAGTAGTTTTTGTTTTTTGCAGTTTCTCTTTTATAGGAGTGTTTATTTCAAGCAATTCTAAAAGAAACCCAAGTCGTTTTATTACCGCCTGAGATTTAAATCTTATTGCATATTCAAACAAAGTGTCAAATTTAATTTTGTCTTTTGAAACATTAATTGCTCTTGCCACTTCAACTATACCTCCTGCGTAATCTGGCTTAAACAAACAGTCAATAATTGTTTTTTCAAGATCAGAACATTGTACCTTGTTAAAATTATCTATCCAAATTTTATTCGCACCAAAAAAATGTCGCTCGTTGTGATAAATAAATTGAAAAGAAACGTTTTTAATCTTAATTACTGATGGCCGAATTTGTTTTGAAACAACAATTTGTTCTTTTAAAGATGGCTGTGTAATCAGGTTGTGAATTTGCAATGCAGAATAATATCCTATGTAATGCTTTTCTACACTAACCAAATTTTCTGCAATCACATGCCAATCGGGCATAAACGATTCTGAATTTTCCTCGTACGGAATAATATAATAAACACTTTCTTTCAATCGCATCAACAACCCTCTCTTTGTCATGTCGCTCAGCAATTCTTTAACTGCTCCCTCTTTGGAATTGGGTAAGGCTAAAAATGCTTCAAGATAACCAAAACAAGACCTGTTCTGTCCGTTAAAATAGGAAAGCACATGGTTAGATTGTGTTGATATATACTTATTTTTCATAGTTTATTAGTCAGGTTAAACCTGACTACAATGATACAAAAAATTATTATTCCTTGATTAAAAATTTCCAAATAAATGATGTTTCATATCGTTTTAATCAGGACAAACCTGACTATTTGCATACAAAACACAATAATTATAGTTGCGCTTAAACACTTCCAATGGTGAGCTAGTCGCTTGTTGATGCATTTCCTTCTACTAATAGAAGCCAGCCGCCAAAAACAATTTCATAATTCATAATTCATAATTGAAATACGCACTTAAGAAAAATTTGCCTGCAAACAATGAACAATTACCTATCGCAAGCAGCTATGGACAGCTGAAAAAGTCCATGGTCCATGGTCGATAGACCATAGCAAGAATTAAATAGTTAAAACATCTCCCTATCGCAAGCGGCCATGGACTATGGTCTATGGACCATGGACGCTGCGCTAGAAGCCAGAAGCTAGCTGCCAGAAGCCAAAAAGTAAGGCTTCTCATCATCGCTACTTGCACTCTGCTGATTCCAATAAGCAAGCGTTACAAAATGTCCGTCGGAGGATTTTAAGAGGCGACCAAATACAGCATTAA
>CAIYNF010000097.1 GCA_903927505.1 uncultured Bacteroidota bacterium
TCTACGGGTTTTCTTCTCATCCAATTTTAGAACTTCGCTTAGGTGCCAGCTAATGGCTTCCCCCTCGCGGTCCTCATCGGAAGCTAACCAAACCACATCAGCTTCTTTAGAAAGTTTTTTTAATTCAGCTACAATTGCTTTTTTGTCTTCACTCACCTCATAATTAGGTGAAAAGTCGCCTTTCACATTAATGGCATCATCTCCTTTTGCCAGATCTCTAATGTGACCAAAACAGCTTTTTACAGTATAATCACTGCCCAAAAATTTCTCAATGGTTTTTGCCTTGGCAGGCGACTCAACTATAACTAAATTCTTACTCATCTTTAATCTTTCTCAATTTTTAAAACGTTTTAATACACTATTAAAACATAAAAATTTCGGGCACAATATCCGAAATCCTTGGGTTAAAAAAAACAAAAAGCCGCTGAGTTGCGGCTTTTTATCTTAAAAATAGGACACTATTCGATAATTACCTTGTGAGCAAACACACCATTTTCGGTTTTTACTTCTAATAAATAAATACCTGGTTTCAAGCCTTTTAAATCCATTTTAACCTCATGTTTACCTGCATCAAAATTTTGAGAAGCAATGCCTTCAACAATTTTCCCTTGGAGGTCAATTAAAGTGAATTCTATGTTGCTTACCTTGGTGTTTTCGAAGCTTAATATGCTAAATTCGCTGCTTGGGTTCGGGAAAACACTGAAATTCAACGCCTGTTTTAAGGCCTCTGAAATGCCTACAGGATTTGTGATGGTGAAACCGTCGAAATAAATATTGTTACCTTTTAAAGAAAGCAATTCGAACCTGATTTTACAATTGGTATATGTTTTATAAGCACTTAAATCTAAAGTTAGTTTTTGCCATTCCGAATTTGCAGGAACAAAACTCGCAGTTGAAACCGCACCCGTTTGCATATCGGTTGAACTAAAGGTTTTAATTAATATTTCAGACCTACCATAGCTATTTGAAATATACACTTTTAATTTATCTGCACTTGCTGTAGTTCTTTTGGCATAGGCAACCATAAAGCTAAGTGTTGGGTTATATACAGTAGAAATATCAATGCTTGGTGAGCAAAATGCATTGCGCACATTGGTTCTATTTGTTTTCAGGTTCATGGCACTTAAACATCCATTTCCAGCCGCACCAATGGTGGTATTTAATTGCCAACCACTGTCGCCAGGACAGGTATAATTTTCAAGTGACCAACCAGAACCAGTTAAAGTAGCTGCATCAAAATTATATTGATAAGGCGCTTTGGTAGCAGATGCCGTAAGTGTTTTGTAGGTGCCGTCTGCGTTTAATCCAGCAGCACTCAAATTTGTTTCAGAGAAAATTGTGGCCCTGGTGCTTGTCATAATTGGATCAACGCGCGCCTTCTGACCAGCAGTAAATAAATTCATACAATTGCCATCTGCATAATCCATATAGTCTTTTACCAAATCTGGTAAATCTGGAAAATCGTTGGTACAAGAATTTCTGCTGTTAACACAACCATAATTGGCATCTAATACTGGAGGCGTATCACAAACCCAATCTCCTTGAGAGGCGCAATTAGATGAAGATGCACCCGAACAAGCATTTTGAAAAGGATGGTATAAACCTACCCAATGCCCGGCCTCATGGGTTAATGTTCTGCCAGCTTGGGCAATTTCGGCTGTTTCAATAATTCCTATTTGACTATACAAAGCCATTACGCCATCTGTAGTTGGCTGTGAGTTTAATTGAAATGGAAACTGGGCAAAACCTAAAATGGTACCTGCACTACCTGTGGTATTTTTAATACTATTTACCACCCAAATATTAAAATATTTTTTAGCATCCCAATAGCTCAGTGCCTTTTGTTGGTCGCGGGCATTGTCTGTATTGATATTATAAATTCTATTTACGCCATTGGTTGGCAAACCATTTGGATCGAACTGCGCCAAACGAAACTCAATTTGCATATCTGTTGCCAAAGGATCTGTGCTAGATGCACCATTGGTTCCTACAGTTCTTCGGTAATCCTCATTTAAAATTCTGATGGCATCGTTAATTTGTGTTTGTGAAATATTCTCAAGGCCGTATTTATGAATAACATGAAATACAACTGGAATATATTTGATGGTAAGTGCTTTTTGCATGATAGGCAAACGCGCAATTGCATTTACACGCTCTTCTTCCAATTTCAATTCAGGATGTTGCACCACACTTTCCAAATACAATTCATCTGTTACGCAGGGAACTATTTTTTGAGCTTGTGAGAACAAAACAGAAAAAAGCAAAGTGCTAGATAATATTAATTTCTTCATACAATAATTAAAAGGGTAAAAAGCCTTCTAGGCTTCAAAATTAGGCAAACAAAACCGGATTTTGCGCAGCGTTTCTAAGAAAATGATCTACTAAAACAATGGCCGCCATGGCCTCAACAATAGGCACAGCGCGGGGTACAACACATGGGTCGTGCCTTCCATCTATGGTAAATTTTACGGCTTCGTGACTCGCATTTACACTTTTTTGCTCCATTGCTATTGAGGAAACAGGCTTAAAGGCTACTCTAAAATAAATATTTTCGCCATTTGAAATACCACCTTGAATACCACCACTTAAATTACTGGTTGCATGCACTTTTCCATCTTGCATTTCAAAGGCATCATTGTGTTCGGAACCTTTCATGGTAACAGCATCAAAGCCACTTCCTAAATCAAAGCCTTTTACCGCATTAATGCTAAACATGGCTTTTGCTAAATCTGCATTGAGTTTATCAAATACAGGTTCACCCAAGCCAATAGGTACATTCTTTATAATGCAGGAAACAACACCTCCTAAAGTGTCTCCTGAGGCTTTTGCAGTCAATATAGCTTCTTCCATTTGCTTTGCAACTGCATCATCGGGGCATCTCACAGTGTTGGTTTCGGTTCGAACCAAATCCAATTCTTGAAAAGGTTTTTCCAATTTAACGGTATGAACCTGCGAAACATAAGCTTGAATTTCCACACCCAATTTGGCCAAAATCATTTTTGCAAATGAACCGGCAATAACCCGGGCAATGGTTTCTCTAGCAGATTGCCTGCCGCCTCCGCGGTAATCGCGAATGCCATATTTAGCCTGATAGGTAAAATCTGCATGAGAGGGCCTGTAAACATCCTTTAAGGCAGTATAATCTTCGGAGCGTGCATCTTTGTTTCGAACCAATACACAAATGGGTGTTCCCAAAGTTTTGCCTCCAAACACGCCACTAATAATTTCAAATTCATCCGCTTCTTGTCGGCTAGTACTAAGGGCGCTCTGACCAGGTTTTCTGCGTTGTAAATCGCGGCGAATTAAATCTAAATCAACTTCTAAATTTGGAATACACCCATCAATAACTACGCCTATGGCGGCGCCATGACTTTCACCAAAGGTATTCAGTGAAAATATTTTCCCAAATGTATTACCTGCCATATCGTGTATTGTTATTCGGCTATTTCGTTTTCGGCATTGGCATTATTGGCCAATTTTCCTTTTGCAAAATCGCCAGCAAAATCAACAAATACTTTGTAGGCTTGGGTAAAAGAAAATTTACCATCCCCATTTCGTTCAACTATATTTCTCCTTGCCATTGTACGCATAAAATCTCTGCGTGATTCACTGTTGCGCAATTGGTTGTTGGAAGCTATTAACTCGGCATATGCACTGTTATCAAAATAAGAATCGAGCTTCTCATGTTCAAATTCTGCGTACTGAATTTCCTCTAAAAAATTCTTACCATCTTTGTCTAATTCATAGCAAAGAATGGCAAAGAACATACAAATATCGCGACTTAATTGCTCTGCAGTTTCATAACTTAACAAAAAGGCATAATCGCTTTTAACCTCTAAAGCGTAGGCAAAACTTTCTTTAAAAAACTTTTCATAAAAGGCAGTATTGTCTTTTAATGAAACAAATTTTTGGTCGCTTGCTAAAATGAACTTTCCGTTCATCAGGTCGCTCACTATTTCTTTATGATATCTAGGATATTCCATATCGGGCTATTTTTAATTTTGGTACACGTAAAGTCATATTGCTGGTATTAATCAATTGGCGGTCATTTAAATCCTCCAATTCAATGCTAATACCTTCTTCAAATAAAAGGGCGGTTAAGGCAAAAAACTTGTCGGTTTCTATTTTTTCATAATCACCACGCAAGGTTAAACCACACCACTCAAAGAAACTGTCCATGGGCAATTGGTCCATCATACGAGCCTTATATAAATCTTTATTGAATACCCATTTATCGCTTAACATGGTTGGATCTTCCAAAATAATGGTTTCATCAATGGCAAATTGTTCTAGGTATTCTTTGGCATTCATATACATATCATTGCTATATGGATACAAACGTTCTACCTTAAACACCTTAGGCAATGGCGCTTTATAAGGGATTTTCAAAAACTCAATCCAGCCAGTTAAAATGATTGATTCTGTTCTAATGCGTTCAATTAATGGCAAGAGCTCATTGGTAAGCATTTTAGATTGGCGCAACATTTCGTCGTTTGTTTGAACCAGAAACGTATATAATTTTTCAAACTGAAGTCGAATGGTTTCGTCTTCAAAATTTAAACGACACACATTTACATAGTTTGACAAATCAAACAATTTATTGGTAATGGATTCACTGTGGCTAATATCCAAGATATTGTTTAGAGGCGTAATGTAATAATCGATCCAGAAGCTGGCTTTTCGCACTTTTTCTTGGTAATCGAGTTTCTCTACATTTGATTTTAGCTCACGGGTTTCATTGAGCAAACGAATGGTATTCTTTTCTACAGACTCGCTAAACTCCTTAATTTCATTGTACAAATCAGTGATACGCTGACCTAAAATTAATTTATCTTTAGATATCCCCTCACGTATTTTCTTAAATAAAACGGATATCGACTGTTCGTATTTCTGAATGGTTTCTGGCAATAATGGTCGGAACTCATTTAAAATAAACTCAAATAATTTGTAATAGGTATCTCTAAATTCAAAGTCGTCACCAATTTTTCTAATGATTTTATAATCGAGCAATTGCGGCAAAATTTCTTCACCGCGCTCTTTTAGAATTTCTTGCAGACGCTCCTTACGTATGAGGTTATCGCTTGTTTGAATATCAAACAAATCTTTCAGGCTATCAAAATAATTTGCCAGAAAGTTTAAAATAGTTTTTGGTTCGGCTTTCATCACTTACCCTTTTTAATTGGCGTTAGCATTGCGTTCGCCATACATGGCATTCACCTTTTCATTGATATTAATTTTACCTGCATTTGGATAGATAAAATAATACTTGCCAAAACCTGCCACTGCGTCTGGTGCTGCAAAAATTGGAATAAAATTATGCTCTTTACAGAACCTTACCAACTCAGGCCTGTTCTGCTTATCAATAGTTGCCACCTCATCTATAAACAAGGCTATTCGGTTCTCATCATCAAATATAGCTAGGCGGTTAATGATGGTCATGATAATTATCAAACGAATCATTTTATCTGTACCATCCGATTCAATTTGTTCGTTCAAATCAACGCGTTTGCTCACGCCTTTTCTTGTAAGATGTAAGGTAATGTCAAACAAATCATCAAACTCTATTTTCTTGCCAGAATCGAGGTAACTATCCAATACTTTTAAGTTCTCTGAATGGTCAAATTCAAACATTAATTGTCCACGTACTTGTTGAATTTGGCTAATTTTTTTCACCTCTTCCACCAAGCGTTTGTTATCTTCCAACTCAATGGTTAAAGATTCAATATCTGAGATTTTGGCTTGAGATAATTTGCTGTTAAATTTATTGTAAACAAACTCTTTAAACTCTTCGTAGCGCTTTAATAAGGTATAAGCAGGATTTGCAAATTGCGCAGAGATATTTTCTAATAGGCTAGAGATAGAACGCTCTTTATCGTCAATCAAAGCAATCTCTTCTTCTACGTATTTAATAAAGTCTAACTCATCTGCAAAAGTAGATTGTAATTTATCACGTAACTTCTCAAACAACTTGTCTTTATTGGCTTTTAAGTCGTGCCTATCTGCCATATTAATTTGAATTTTTTTGTATAAATTATCCAAATCATCTTGCGTTTCAAATTCTTCGCCAGCTAGGCCATAGGTATCTAAAGTTTGCTTGAATTCTTGCAATTCTCTAATCCTGCGTTCACGTTTGTCTTTGTCTACAATTAAGTCTTGCACTTCCAACTGACGTTTGGCAATATCCTTGGCCAATTTTGCCTGCTCAGCTTCAATTTTTTGCTTCTCCTCATTGAGGGTTTGCAATTCTTGCTTCAGTTTATCAATTGCCTTAACAAGTGCTGGTTTCGATTTAATTTTCTGAATTTTAATTTTAATCGTTTCAATTTCAGCATTGATGGCTTGTAAATCTAATTGTGATTTTTCAAGGTCTTTTGCAACTTCATATAAGGCTTCTTGACTTTTCAAATCGGCCTGTGCAGCAGCCAATTCTTCCTTAATTTCGTCAACCGATTTAAAATCTTGGAATTGAATATTTTTAGATAAATCTATTTCCCCATCAAACAAATTAAACTTCTCAGTTACTTTGTGAATGGCTTTCAAAACTTGATCTCCAGGCAAACTTTTCACTTGCTCGCTCAAAATACCATTTAACATTTTACGGTTTTCTGTATTCCCAGAAATCTTATTAATCAATAAATTACCGTAATTTTTTATTTGGTTTTTGTAACGGGTAATTTGCTCATTTAATTGGGCAATGCGGTTGTCAATAATGCGGCTATTCAGCTTTTGAATTTCCACCATGGTAATGCGCGATTCAACTTCCTTGCGCTTTTTATCCATGTTCCCAACAGACTCATTGAGCAACTCAATTGGATCGAAACCATTGATGACTTTTAGTTCAATTTCTTTCTCGTTAAGTAGTTCTGCCTTGCCATTTATTTCGGTTTCTTTATTACCAATTTTCCTGTCGAAATCAGCCTTTTGAGGAATTAAATTTTCATTTATCTCCGTGTTTATGCGGGCAATATTTTGATTGCGATCGGCCAATTGGCTTTGCAAAGTGGGCAAAGTGTTTTCATAATTGGCATTAAAACCATAGAAAAACTGATTGATAATTCTAGCCTTGGCACTATACTGACTGACTACTTCACGGAATTCATCAAATTCATTTTTCACCGATTTAAGGTTACGAATTTCATTGTTAATTTTACGCAAATCAATGATGTCTTTTTTGTTCTTTTGAGAGAAATTCAAAGATTCATTTTCGCGGTTATCGGCAACAATTAAAGCCTCTTTCAGGTTTTTATTGGTAATCAGTTTGGTATTAATTAAATACCTATAAATGCGTGAAAAGTTATTGCTTAAACCTTCTGTTTTCACATTATCGTCTAACCATACAACCCCGTTATTTCTTCGACCACGCTGGTAAACCGTATTAAACACTTCGCGTTTATCTTTGAAAGGCTCTAAGGCA
>CAIYNF010000098.1 GCA_903927505.1 uncultured Bacteroidota bacterium
TCAACTTTCGCTCACGCATTTCAAAAATTATTCGCAAGCAAATTTTAGGTTCAGCCCGAACCTAAACATATTGTTTGGGAAAAATGGCGCGGGTAAAACCAATGTATTAGATGCCATTTATTATTTATCTATCACCAAAAGCTATTTTAACTCAGTAGACAACCAGCAAATTTTGCAAGGTGATTCTTATTTTGTGGTGGAAGGAATTGTAAATAGAGCGCAATTGGAGGAAACAACGCGTTTGGTGTTTCAAAAAGGGCAGGGCAAAACCTTGATGGTAAATAACAATCCTGTAGAAAAATTCTCTGCGCATATTGGTTCGCTCCCCTTGGTAATGATTGCCCCGGGCGATATTCAATTAATCTATGAAGGAAGCGAAGCGCGAAGAAAGTTTTTTGATTTAATTATCTCGCAATGCAATGCCATGTACCTGCATGAATTGATGCAATACCAAAGAACCTTGGATCAACGCAATAAATTGCTCAAAGACTTTTTTGAAAACCGTTATTTCAACCGCGAATTATTAGAAGTATATAACACCCAACTAAGTATAAGCGGAACTTATTTGCACCGCGAGCGTTTAAAATTTCTACAAGTATTTCGTCCCATGTTTCTTGAAAACTATATGAAAATTGCTGCGGGCGCAGAGTCGGTAGATTTAATTTATGAGTCGGATTTAAACAAGCATTTATTTGATCATTTATTGCGCGATACAGAATCTGCAGATATTGATTTGTTGCGCACCACACGCGGCATTCACAAAGATGATTTGGTGTTTATGCTCGATAATAATTTGTTAAAAAAGTTTGGTTCGCAAGGGCAACAAAAATCGTTTATCATAGCCCTTAAATTGGCACAGTTTCAATACCTCGAACAAATGAAGGGAAGTAAACCCATTTTGCTCCTCGATGATATTTTTGAGAAACTCGATCAAAGCCGTTTGTTGGAATTGTTTAAATGGGTATCCGAAGGCGTGTTTGGTCAAATCTTTATTACAGATACGCAGCATGAGCGCTCCGATGAATTGGTGAAGGCCGCAGGTTTGCCTGCTAGCTTTTTTGAAATTGTAAATGGTGAAGTATTGCCTTTTGAAACCAATCCTTCTTTGCGCAAATAATTAAAATCGCAAGAGCTTCCAAGGAGCCAACGATAATTTAAGCTTTCCTTCCTTATCTGTTTTTATATTAAAATTCACACATGGTCCAAGCCTGGTGTCTGTGCCAATATTTTCTGGTTTTAACAAGCGCGATTTGCGCATTAAATTACTCAATGGAACCTGTAGGAAAATATTGGTTTTATCATACAAAGAATAGTGGCCTTCTACAAACAAACGCAGAACGCTGGAGCTAATTTCCATTCTTTTTATTTCCGTCTCCACGCCAGCAATGCTTAGCTCTGCGTTGATTTCGGCAAAAGAAATATTTTTAAAATCTCTATTGGTAAAATAAAGTTTTCCTATGCTGTTAAACGGTCCAAAATTTACCAAGCTGCCATCTTTAATTTGTAGTTTACTTACTGCCTGAAACCAATCGTTTAAAAAGCCCATTTTGGTATCCATCAAAGCATTTATTTTTATCTCTGCATATAAATCGCCATCAATGTTTTCATCTCCAAAATTCTTCA
>CAIYNF010000099.1 GCA_903927505.1 uncultured Bacteroidota bacterium
AAAGAAGGTTTTTCGGATTATGCTTTTGAAGAAGATGCCATTGAATTTCTAGCAAATGATAGCCTACTCCAACAAAAATTTGAAAATTGGAAAACACAAAACCCGGAAAAAGTAAAAAGTAAATTTGAAGTACTAGGTTTTATTTACAAAAACTCACCTTACTTCGAGAAGGAATACATGAGATTTCCGGTTTACACCATTGATTAGTTTTTAGTCGATGGTCCATGTTCCATGTTTGATTTGCTGAGGAATATGGTCTATCACAACTGTCCGGCAGAAAATAAAAAAAAACAAAATTTACCTGAAGACTGCTTATTTTATTGAAAGTGATTTTATATTCTTTAGGGGAAAAGTCTAGATTCTAAATTTCAACTGATTATTTTCTTCTGCTTTTATTTTAAATTTTTAAGATAATATGTTCCATTTAATTTGACATCAATAATTACAAAAAAAATCCCATGTCATCCAATGGGATTTACTTTTTATGAAAATCTCACCTTTTTCTTTAAGGGCTTTACCATTTAACGTATTTTTATTGGCATATTTCAATTGCTCGGTAAAAATTTCAAACCACATAAAAGCGGGACATTTATAACCCAAAATGAGGAACCCGGGCATATAAAAGCGCATTTTCATTAACCACTATTGCCAAAATACAGCCAGTTAATAAATTATTGCATCAGTTTAGACTGGTATAAATTTTATAATGTATATTTGACTTTCAACTATTTAAAGCTATGAAAATAAAATTATTAACCCTTGGCTTTTTAGCTATCTTTTGCTTTTACTCATGTGAAAAGGATTTAAAAATTAAAAACTCGAATCAACCTAAATTGGGCCCTGTAAAACCTTCCCGTATTTCAGGTTCTGATGCAAGTGACATACTAACAATGGCTCCGCTCGTCGCGTCCGTTTTAGAGGAAATGTCCTATCTGGGTCAAACAGATTTTTGTGAGTTGAAGGCGATTTGTTCAAATGAAAATTTAACCGATAGTGCAAAATTTGCAAATATTCAAACCACCAGTGGACTTGAGGCGCTTCATCAGTCTATGGTTAATTTAAAGGAATTTGTTGAGGAACACTCCGAACTTATGGAAACTCTTCGCGAAGATGGGGATGAATTAGGGTACCTTGATGTAAGTTTAAGGACCGAACTTGGAGATGACGTAAACGCTCCAAATAATGACCCCTGTGCTCAATATAAAGCTGGCAATTCAACATGCAACAAATCATTCCTTATTTGTTTGCTAGGCGTAGCTGTAACAACTGAGGGCTTAGGAATTCCGATTGGTGTTTAAATTTGTGGTTGGGATCTTTCGACTTGCTTGGATGCTAACGATATAGCATATCCAGGCTGTGTTAATTCTGGAGGAATGGGCACTGTAATGAATCCCATTTATCAAAGAGATCAATTTAATTGTCAATAAAAAAAACAATATTATGAAACTTAGAATAAACTATGCTTCGAGAAATATTAAATATTTATCGATGATTATTGGAATGTCCATTCCCCTTTTTTATGGAACCAATAATTTGGAGTCCTTAACTAGATTGAGTATTATATTTTTTACCATAGCAATTGCCTCCTTTATAATTGAGACATATACTAACCCGGATGATTTAAGGGAAAGGAAAACAAATAAAATCCTAAGGTTTATTGCTATGAAACCACCAAAATACATTTTAGTTTCATCGTATATTTTCGCGTTTGCTTATATTTATTATATTTTATTCATGAGATAATCCATTTATTGGGAAACAGTTTGAATTGTATTTCAAGCAGTCAATTTGAATATTGTTGGGAGACTGAAATCCCCGTATATATAAACTAACAAAAGGGGTGGGTACTTGTTGAAAGTGCCCCCCCCTTACTCAAAAAATAATCTATCCAATTAAAGCGTCTCAGCACCACGCCACCGGTTTCGATGCGGGACAGAATTCATCAACAAAAGTAAAATTAATTATCCATTAACGAAATTTGACAACTTAAACGAATGTTTGGTTAAAGTATGGTTTCAATTCAAAGTCACCATGTATTAATTCATTTTTTGGTGGTTAAGGTAATTAACCAAAATAGACTATTTCGCTTTCGCTAATGCTAGGGTAAAACAACCAAGGTAATTCTCATTAAAAACCATGGACTATCAACCATTAACTATTTAGCGTGCAGTTTTTCTTTTTGTTTACGAATTTGAGCTACTAATTTGTCTAAAACAATATCAGTTGCGGCTTCAAAGGTGCTATTGTGTTCTTTGGCAAAAATGGGATTTCCTGCCACATTCATTTTTATTTCCACTACTTTATTTTCGCCTTCTTTGTCTTTTTCTAATCTCAAATATACTTCTGCAAGTTGCACGCCATCAAAGAAAGTTTGCGTTTTCTCCACTTTGTTTTTAATAAAATCAAGGAGTTTTTGATCTGCTTTGAAATGGATCGATTGAATTTCAATTTTCATACTGCAATATTTAAAATTGGGTTTACTTATTACCTGCCTTATAAGCTAAAACCCTTGTAAATAATAGAACTGACAGGAATTAAGATCTTGGATGTTTGTCTTTATAAACTTCCTTCAAACGCTCAATACTGTTATGTGTATACACTTGTGTTGCCGATAAATTGGCATGTCCAAGCAATTCTTTAATAGCGTTTAAATCGGCGCCATTATTAAGTAAATGGGTGGCGTAGGTATGACGTAACACATGTGGACTTCTTTTTTGAATGGTGGTAACTTCGGAAAGTTGGGCATTAACAATGCGGTAAACCAAACGCGGATACATGGGCTTTCCGTTTTCTGTGGTAAATAATACAGGTGCATCAATATTGTTTTCTTTTCTGCATTCTAAAAACGCTTGCACCAATTGATTTAGTTCACGCGTGATGGGTATTATTCTTTCCTTGCTTCTTTTTCCTAAAACTTTCACCTGCGATTTGTATAAATCTACATCTAGCATTTTTAGGCCAATTAATTCAGACTGACGCATGCCGGTTCCATAATACATCTGCAATATTAATTCGTCTCTTCTGCCTTCAAAACTTTCATCAAATCTGTCTTTTTCTAAAAGCTGCACCATTGATTTCTCTTCTACAAAAACAGGTAGTTTATGGGCCATTTTAGGCAACTGTATTTTTTGCATGGGGTTGGTTCGAACCAACTCTTGCTTCATTAAAAATTTATAGAAGGTTTTGAGGGTAGATATTTTACGAGAGATGCTTCTGGCAATTATTCCCTCCTTCATTAGATGCGCCACCCAAGAGCGAATTTGCAAATGGTTGAAGGCTTCCAAATCTTTGACGCCATAACTTACTTGGAGAAAATCTGAAAATTGTTGAAGGTCGGAATGGTAGGCAAGGGAAGAATGTTTGGATTGTTTTTTCTCAAACTGCACAAAATTCAAAAATTGTTCGATGGCGACTTGCAGTAGCATTCTATAAAATTGGTAAAACTAAGGTACGCTTTTTTGCCCTGAAAATTCAATAATAGCAAACAAAAAAAAAGCAGCCTGATAATCAGGCTGCTTTTATATAAAACACGTAGATCTTATGCTTGTTCTTGTT
Source organism: uncultured Bacteroidota bacterium (assembly GCA_903927505.1). GTDB lineage: Bacteria > Bacteroidota > Bacteroidia > UKL13-3 > UKL13-3 > B1. The sequence continues at coordinate 3,556 of CAIYNF010000099.1, forward strand.
GTTGCATTTTCAATTTGTAAGCTGCACGAATTTTCTCATGACGCTTGTTGATACAATGCTTAGTGAAACATTGACGGGCACGAAGTTCCTTAACTACGCCAGTTTTTTCAAACTTTTTCTTAAACTTCTTTAACGCTCTATCTAAAGATTCGTTTTCTTTTACGCTGATATGGATCATATGTTGTGCACCTCCTTTCCTTTAGTTTCTCCCCTTACAGGGAATGCAAAAGTAAGTTTATTTTGATGAAATGCAAGACAATAGCTAAATATTTGGCGCAAAGCACCCCTAAACCAACAAAACCTAGGTTCAAAGGTCAAGTAGTGCACTCCTGTTTTTGGGAAAAACCAAATGTATTCTAATACTAAGATCTGTATTTCAATTACTTAAACAGAAAAGAGGGAATCTACCAAATAGCTCCAGGTAAATTTTTGCTTTTCATCGGCCACGCCAGCAGCAAAAGTGCTCTCTTTTTCTTGGGTATAAAATTCTGTCAAGGATGCTGCAATTGCATTGGCGTCAAGGGGGCAAACATAGCCCACCTTTTGGTTCGGCACTAATTCTGCCAAGCCACCAACATTGGTAACCAACATTGGTTTATTGTAATAGTAGGCAATTTGGGTAACCCCACTTTGGGTTGCACTTAAGTAGGTTTGCACCACCATATCTGCCGCGGAGAAATAAAGCGCAACTTCTCCATTTGGAATAAAGTCGGTTTTCATAATTAGCTCCTCCTCTATTCCTAATTCATTTATTTGAGCAAGGTAAGGAGCAGCATCTTCATAAAACTCTCCAGCTACAATTAGCTTTACTTTTAATTCTTTGTGTTTCAATTTTGCAAAGCTTTCTAATAGCAAATTCAATCCCTTGTATTTTCTAATGAAGCCAAAAAACAATAAATAATGGTATTGTGGATCCAAGCCCAATTTACTTATTGCATCTACTTTATCAATTGCTGGACCAAACATATCGTACATGGGATGCGGCACGTAAGCAACTGTTTTGTTGGGTTGCAGGGCTTGCGCTTGTTGTTGTACTTCCTTCGACATGCTTAAAAAACCGTCGCAAGCACTTAGAAAATAATTGGTAAAGGCGCTATCAAAAAAACGTTTTTCGTGGGGCACAATATTGTCTGTTATACTGATGATTCTTGCTCCCGATTTTTTCAATTCACGCGCAATAGTTCCAAAAGCTGGCGCCATAAAGCTCATCCAATATCGGATGATAACCAAATCATATTTTTGTTTGCCAAATTTCTTTCCAGTTAAGATCCAATTGAAGGGATTAATAGAATTAATCTCAGAATGGATGACAATATCTGTTGGAATTGGGTCGCTAGAAAATTGCGTTTTACCAGGAAATAAAAGCGAAGGATATTGTAGTGAAAAACTTAGAATTTCGCAGGTATGTCCTAATGAAATAAACTCACGGCACAAGCGTTCATCATAGGTTGCCAAGCCACCACGTAAAGGGAAAGCAGGACCAATAATTAAGATTTTTTTCTTATCCTTCAAGGCCCAAACGTTTGGTGATACCGTATACATTTCTTTCGGTAGCATTGCGTGAAATCATTTCACCAATAAAACCTGCAAGGAATAATTGAGAGCCAATAATTAATGACACCAAGCAAAGAAAGAATAAAGGTTGGTCGGTGATATTTCTTGGAACAATATCGCCGCGGTATACTAAATAAATTTTTTCAAATCCAATATAAAGTGCTCCCATAAACCCAAGCATAAACATTACTGTTCCCCAAACACCAAAAAAGTGCATTGGACGCTTGCCAAATTTAGAAACAAAGAAGATGGTTAACAAATCTAAAAAGCCATTGATAAAACGAGAAATACCGCCAAATTTGGTTGAACCATATTTACGTGCACGGTGTTGAACTACTTTCTCAGCAATGTTTTTGAAGCCTGCCCATTTAGCTATTACAGGAATATAACGGTGCATTTCGTTGTATACTTCAATTGACTTAACAACTTCGTTTCTATAGGCCTTTAGGCCACAATTAAAATCGTGTAATTGAATACCAGAAATGGCACGGGTTGCAGCATTAAAAAATTTAGTAGGAATGGTTTTTGTTATTGGATCGTAGCGTTTCTTTTTCCAACCACTCACTAAATCGTAACCCTCTTCGGTAATCATCTTAAAGAGTTCTGGAATTTCATCTGGACTATCTTGCATGTCTGCATCCATGGTAATTACAACCTTTCCTACTACAGCATGAAAACCAACATTTAGAGCGGCCGATTTACCGTAATTTCTTCTGAATTTAATTGCCTTCACGCGCGGATTGCGGATACTGTTTTCCTCAACAATTTTCCATGAACGATCGCTACTGCCATCATCAATTAATAAGATTTCGTAAGAAAAATTATTTTCAAGCATCACCTTTTCAATCCATGCTAAAAGCTCTGGAATAGATTCCTCCTCATTAAGAAAAGGAATTACTACTGAAATATCTATGTTAGAATCGTTCATTTATTAATTGTTCAATGAATTATAATGTGAATTTGGGTCTTCCTTACGGGTGAAAATTGATAACAATAAAACCCCAATGAAGCTTGAAAACAAATTGCCTAGACCAGCAAATAATGAAAAATAAAATGGCGTAGTAAACTTCTTCACCCAACCCATGCTTGTGGCTATAATCTCTTCTGAATCTCCTCGTTCAATCATCATTTTTTTAGATTGACTAAGAATATTATTTAAGTAATCTGGATCTATAAAAACAACGAAAATATAGGTGTAAAAACTCAATAGAAAACAAGCCAAGGCATTAATAAAGAAGCCTGCTCCCACTCCTTGACCGTAAGTAAGAAAACCATTGTAATATTCATTTCTGCAAGCAATTATTCCAAAATAGCTGGTGCTTATAACTATCATAAACACCAAAATACTATTTAAGTAACCTAAACTTGTTTGGGCGTTTATAATATATAAAACCAGATTCAATGCAATTAATAACAGCGCATTGATTAGCCCAAACTTTGCAATAATTTGCCATTTGGTATTTTCTGTTGTTAAAGCCATTTGTTTCTAAAAGCTATTTTTAGTTTTGGTGAAACGCCAACATGCCTTGTAGAATGGCTAATTCAAACGCCTCTAATCCTTCTATTAACTCTTCCTGTGTGCTAACTCCTTCGGCAGCTTGAAAGAATAAAACCAAGGAAACAAAATAATCCTGCAGACCTGTATCTGGCTTCACTGTTTTTTGAATTTTTCTAATTTCATCCAAATTTGCTTCAATCAGATCTTCGTTTACAATAAGGCTTTCGTAAATTCTGTATTCGTCTTGAAATTCGTCTTCACCCACCAATAAAAACTCATTTAGAAAATCTTCTAAAGATATTTCCACTTCGGTTTCACGCGCCTCACTTAGGTATAAGAATAAGTTCAACATTTCCGAACCTCTATCCAAGGTTTTGTTTTCAATTTCGTTCCATTCTGGAGAATCAAAATATTCTTCATCGTGCATTTCTGCAGATAGAAACTGAACCATTAGTAAGTCAAATAACACATCACCTAAAACCTCACAGGCAGGATTATTGGTCAACCAATTGTCTAATTGCTTGTTTCGTTCTAAAAAATCAAGGTGATCATTTTGAATAATAACGGCAATTTCTTCAACTAATTTGGCTGCATTTTCTTTGCCAATAAAACTGTGTACAAGGGCAGCTAAACTAGCGCTTACCGATATTTGTGCTGGATTTAATTCTTTCATTTAATTGGGTGTATGTATTTTATTTTTACAAGAAATAAGGGTGATGGCACCTTGTATTTTTTGCTGAAGTAGGGGTGAATTTTCTGATTTAGAAATGTTGTTTTTGTAGACCCAATTTTTTGTAGGGTGATATAAAACAAAGGAGTTTGAATGAACCTCAATTGCCACTGGGCTAACTTTTAAAACACTGCGAGGTCCTATACTTAATGCTGTGATGATTTTTTCTAAATCTATGTGAGCTGGTTTGTTTTGAATTAGAATAGGTAACATTGTTTGCAAGCCAATCATTCCTGGCAATGCATATTCAAATTCAACTTCTTTGTTTTCCTTATTTTGAGGTTGGTGGTTACTTACTATTGCATCAATGGTGCCATCTTGAATACCTTCCCATAAAGCTTTTTGGTCTTGTTTGCTTCTGAGTGGTGGCACTAATTTAAAGTTTGCGTCGTAATCCATCAATTGCGCATCTGTATAACAAAGGTTGGCAAAAGCTACATCTGCCGTTATTTTTAAACCTTGCTTTTTCGCTTTTCTAATTAAATCTACAGAGGCCTTGCTGGTAATTGCAGAGAAATGCAATTTGCCTCCTGTATATTTAACCAATTCAATATCTCGGTGAACCATCAATTCTTCTGCAAGAGTAGGAATACCTTTTAAACCCAATAAGGTGCTGGTATTTCCTTCATGCATAATTCCCCCTTCGCTGATATAAGGATCATTGGGAAGAACAACACAAAGGCCATCAAAAATCTTATTGTAAAGCAGGGCACGGAGCAACAAACCAGCGTTTGCAATTGGCCTGTTTCCATCTGTGAAACCAACAGCACCAGCAGACTTCATGTCAAAATATTCTGCCAATTCTTTGCCTTCTCTGTGCTGACTTAAAGCGCCGTAGGCATGCAGGTTGATTGGTAATTCTTTACTTTGGTTTACCACATAATCGATACCGATTTTGGTGTCTCTGCAAGGATCTGTTGATGGTAAAAGTGCAACATCGGTAAATCCGCCATGGAGAGCAGTTTGAGCGCCGCTCGCTAAATCCTCTTTGTATTCAAATCCAGGATCACAAAAATCTGCACGCAAATCAAATAAGCCAGGGAAAATAAATTGCCCTTTGCCTTCAATTTGTTTGATAGATTTTGGTAACGGTGAAAAATGCTTCTTTGAAGAAGGAAAAATCTGCTCAATGCTTCCGCCATTGACCAAAATATCGCAGGTTTTGCCGTTGAAGGGCGATTGAAGATCACAAACCTGTATGTTGCTGATTAATAACTTCATCCGAGAAAAATTTACTGTAAAGTAGCTTAGAGCAAATATATGAATTTTATTGAATAGATTGTATTTTCTACCAATCTATTTATTAGAAAACCTTAATTTAGGCTTATTTTTATTTCATCCAACGGATAATTGCCATTTCTAATAGCAAAAAAATTAGGGCTAAAGTTAACGCCCATTGCCAATAATCTGTTCCTTGGGTTTCCTTTTCAATTTTAGCTTTAAGCAATTTTATGTCCTTTTCAAGCAATTGTGCGCCCCATTCATTTTTCAATTGACCTGGCGCTAAAAAGCCCTGATAAGACTCTGAACGAGGATAATTAAACGCTAATTTGGCCTGCACTTGATTTGACTCCAATAAATTGTAAATACCCGCCAATTGCAATTGTCCATTCAACTGCGCATAGCCAATACTACCAAAAATTTTAGCCTCAAATAAATGATTGCTTTTACCCATTTGAAGACTAAAAATTTTCTGTGAATTATTGACTTCAAATTGAAAGGGGCTTTGCTGACCAAGTGTAAAACTTGCAAAATTCTTTGCCCCACTTTGCAAGGGCATATTTAACATAATAGGTACAAATAAGGCATGCTTGCTAATTGAATTTACTTTCTCAGAAAATGCACTGCTACTGATAAAACAATATCCATCACCCCTTTTTATTTTGGACAAAAATGTTTGGTCGTTATTAAACTGAATAAGTGTTCTGAGGTTTGCTCCTTCTATTTGCCAACATTCACTACAAACAGGCAGATTTGTCAATTCGGGAACTTTTGAAAACACATTAGCAAATAAGGGGTCTTTGCTTTCAATTTTTGCAATTTGAATATTTTGTTTAGTTAATTGGTTGATCCCAAACCCCATTTCCATAGCAAATTGCCTTATGCTTGAAAGGTCGGCAGGTTTGTGACTTGGCACAAAAAGCAATTGCCCGCCCGCCTTCACATATTTTAACAATTCTGCACTTAGGCCCGAACCAATTTGTTTAGGTTCATTTAGGATAATGAGTGATTGCTGTGCAAATTCTTCAAAATTTATTTGTCCGAATGAGGTGATTTTGAAATGGTAAAAAGGATCTACACCATACACATTTTTGAATGATTTCACCTCTACTTCATCATTAAGTAGTAAGACGTTTGCAAAAGCTCTGGCTCGAATCGAAAGATAATAAGTATCATCGAAAATGATGGGGTAATCTGTTATGGACAGTTCTATTCCATGCCAATTAAAATCGTTTAGTGAAAGGTTTATCAATACTTCTGTGCTTTGACCAGGCAAACATGAAACCGTTTGAATAGCCTTTTGAACACCATCTACTTTTAATGCCAAAGCTTGGTTTTCAAAGGCAGTTTCACTTTGATTTTTGATGCGCACTTTGATTTTATTTTGCTTACCAATTCTTACAATTGGATCTACCAACCAAGCAGAATCTATCCAAACATTTTGCTTTAAATCTCCATTTATAGGAAGCAAAAACAATTGAGACAAGGAATCTATTTTCCAATTGGGACTTTGCATGTTTTCCTGAAAATCAGAAATCCAATAAAGTTGTCCATTGCTACTCCCCTGCTGCAATCCAAGAGAAATTTGCCTTTTGTGAATAGCCTCAAAATTGCGGTGAACCGAACTGGCTTCAACTTCTTCCAAGGCCAGTAAAAAATCCTTCTTGTTTAAAAAGCGTTGTTGTTTTCCTTCAAAATCATTGGTAAGTAATTGAAATTGATCATTGTTTTTATAGGCCCCAACAATATCTTTTGCTTTACTTTTTGCAACTTCCAACAAACTACCCTCTTTGCTATTGGCTGTCATTGAAAAGCTATTGTCTATATAGACGCTTACCCAATAATTGCTATTGCTTTTAGCCAACTCTTGGTTCGGCATAAATGGCTGTGCGAAGGCAAAAACCAAAAAGGCAATGGCAAGAATCCTGCAAAGGAGCAGCAACCATTGCTTGATACTTTGTTGTTTTTTATTTTGTTCTACCAAACTTTTTAAAAACCTGATATCACTAAATACAATTTTCTTATAACGACGAAAATTAAACAAATGGATGATAACAGGAATGGCTATCAAAAACAATGCAAATAGAAAACTTGGGTACAAAAAGTGCATGGCGCAATTTAATACGATTATCGAAAAAGTTATATGGAATAAACATTTAGAAAATTGCCTATTTTTGTTCAATGATTATTGATTTAAAAGGCAAAAATGCCTTAGTATGCGGAAGCACAAAGGGAATTGGCTATGCCATTGCCAAACAATTGGCCTTTTTGGGCGCTAATGTTACCATGATGGCAAGAAATGGCGCATTATTAGAAAGAGTAGTGAGAGATTTACATGCCGAGGAAGGCCAAATGCATGATTTTTTGGTGGCAGATTTCAGCAAACCAGAACAAGTTAAAGCTGCCATTGAAGAAAAAGTGCAAGCACATTATTCTTATCAAATATTAATAAACAATAGTGGTGGACCAGGCCCTGGACCGGTATTAGGTGCAAAAGAAGAAGAATTTGTAAATGCATTTAACGCCCATTTGTTGAGCAGTCATTATTTGGTTCAAGGCGTTGTAAATGGCATGAAACAAAGTGGCTACGGCCGTATCATTAACATTATTTCTACCAGTGTTAAAATTCCATTGCGCGGCTTAGGTGTATCAAATACCATTAGGGGAGCAGTTGCTAGTTGGAGTAAAACGCTGGCAACAGAATTAGCGCCAATGGGAATTACTGTTAATAATATTTTACCTGGTGCAACTGGCACAGATAGGTTGAAACAAATTATTGAAGGTAAAGCGCAAAAACAAAACGAAAGTATTGAGGAAGTAAACCATGAAATGTTGGCAGAAATACCAATGGGAAGATTTGCAGAACCTATTGAAATTGCCTATGCTGCCTGCTTTTTAGCCAGCCCTTATGCAGCCTATATCACTGGAATTAATGTTCCTGTAGATGGCGGCCGAACTGGTTCTTTGTAGTTGAAGCCCATAGTCGATGGACCATAGACCATAGCTTATTTATTCCTGAGCTTAAGTCCATAGTCGATGAGCCATAGACCATAGCTTATTTATTCCTGAGCTGAAGCCCATAGTCG
>CAIYNF010000100.1 GCA_903927505.1 uncultured Bacteroidota bacterium
AATATTCAATTGCTCATTGGCGCAGAAGGCGATAGGTCTATTGTAGGAAAACAATTGGCAGGAAATACAAAAGAAAACAAACATTACTGCGCAGGCATTAGGGCTTATTACGAAGGGGTAAAAGACCTGCATCCAGAAAATTATATTGAATTGCACTTCTTAGAAGAATTGCTCCCAGGTTATTTTTGGATTTTCCCGCTTCCCAATGGCATGGCCAATGTGGGCGCAGGAATGTTGAGTGCCTCTGCCAGCAAAAAAAATGTAAACCTCAGGGCAGATATGCTGCGGGCCATTGCAAATAATCCCAAAATAAAAGACCGTTTTGCCAATGCTACCTTGCAAGGGAAAATAGAAGGTTGGGGATTGCCTCTTGGCTCCAAAAAACGCCCTATCAGTGGTGCCAACTTTTTACTTTGTGGCGATGCAGGCGGACTCATAGATCCCTTTACCGGTGAAGGAATTGGCAATGCACTATACAGTGGCATGCTTGCGGCAAAACACATAGAAAAATGTTTGGCAGAAAATAAATTTGATGCGGCATTTAATAAGGCCTACGACCATGCTTTTTACAGCAGGCAATGGGAAGAATTAAAACTGAGCCATACCCTCCAAAAACTTTGTAAATATCCTTGGTTGTTTAATTTTATGGTGAACAAAGCCAATAAAAATAAAGCGCTGAGAGAAACCATCAGCTGTATGTTTGAAGACTTAGACATGCGCGCAAAATTGCGTAGCCCAAGTTTTTATTTCAAGCTTTTGTTCAACGATTAAAAAACAAGGAAAGCTTAGCGCCTTCCTTGTTGTGCGCCTTGCATTAAACGCATGTAATTTTGTTGGGCAGTAATAAAATCTGGAAACTCTTTTAGCGCCAATTCAAAGTTTTTCTTTGCACTTAGCAAATCATTGTTTTGGGCAGCAACATAAGCTTTCACATTATAAATGGCCGCTTTAATAGGCACTTTTTGTTTCTCTGTTTCAGATACCATAAAGTCTACACTGTCTTTGCTATTGCCCATATTTTCTTCAATATTTTTGATAGTTGCTTGCGCATTTGGAATATCGCCAGCAGTTAATTGAATAGTGGCTACTTGGTATAAGTAAGTAATTTTATGTGTAGAAGCATATAACTTATTGTAGAAATCTAACAACTCTTTTCCCTTACCTGCTTCTTGCAAACAAGCTGCTTTTATCTGTAATAATTTTTCGTCGTTTGGTCTGTCTTTTAAGGCAATATCAACATAATGATCTGTTGCACCATAATTGTTTACCGCGGCATATAATTCTGGCAATGAATCTAGGTATTGCTTTTGGGTACTGTCTTGTTGCAACAAGCATTGAATGGCAAAAATAGCGGTGTGGTAATCTTTGATATCACGACTATGTTTGTACAATTCATCGTAGTTTACACCGGTGCTGGTATTGTTTTTACAAGAGAACGTAAAAAGAACCATGGCTGCTAAAAGAAATCTTTGGATCATATTTTTGAATTTATAAATGTTAAATAGGTTTTACAACAATCTTTGATGGTAGTTTCTATGGGAGTAAAAGTAAATGCTATTTCTTTTATAATGGCATCACTTTTATAATAGGACTCGTTAATAGCGGCGCGGGCAGTTTCTTTGGTAATGGCCAATCCTTTTTTAGTGAAAAGCCTTAAAACCCACATCACACGCCAGCTCAGAGCTGCCAAGAATGGCGTAATTAAAATAGAAGGACGCTTCTTTCCAAAGCCATCGGCAATACTAAAAAATAAATCTTTGATGCTCAAATTGGCACCTACCAAAATAAATCTTTTACTATAAATTTTTCTTTCTGTTAATTCAATTAAAGCACGGGCAACATCGCGCACATCTACGTAGCCATTTACACCCAAACTATACAAAGGCATTCCATTGTATACGCTTTTAATTAACTCGTTTGAACCCTTGTTAAAATTACCCGGACCAATAATAACACCCGGATTTACCATGGCTACATTTAATCCTTCTTCCGAACCACGCCATACTTCCATTTCCGATTGGTATTTGCTAATGGCATAATTGCTATTGAGTTTGCTGCTTTCCCATTTACAACTTTCATCCATGGTATTGCCCGTTTTGGTTCGACCCAATGAAGCGATAGAACTCACATAGCTGAGGTTTTTTACACCCTGTGTTAAACATAAATTTACCACATTGGCAGTGCCTTCCACATTTGTTTGTTGAAGCAGTTCTCTGTCTTTAGGATCAAACGAAACCAAAGCAGCACAATGGTAAACAACACTTATTCCTTCCAATGCAGCGCTAAAGGTGTCTATTTCTAACACATCGGTTCGAACCCATTGCAGGTTCTTTTCCATTTGCATTTTGCTTTCTTGGGCAGGAAAATAAAAATCGTAAACAAAGTTGAACTCACTGCTATCAGAAGTTTGGCGCCTACACGCACGCACATTTTCTCCCTTGGCCAAAAGTTGACAAACCAAGTGAGAGCCTAAAAATCCTGTTGCGCCAGTTACAAGTATCAAGTGTGGAAATGTGTATTAAATATCGGGCTAAATTAGGGAGTTTTGGAGAATATTTAACACCCTCCATGAACATCGACTATTTAAAGGCGCTTTCCCCTGCCACCATTCAGGCTTTAAGCCAAGATATCAGCAGCAAAACTTTATTTCATTCTACCCATTTTTTTGATGGGAATATGCCCAATTTGGCAGAATTTGATATGGTAATAATTGGTGTTAAGGAAGATAGGTTCAGACCAAATTATGCAGGTTGCGCAGAAGCGCCCAATGAAGTTAGAAAATCATTGTACAAATTAGTAAAGCCCAGAACCGATATTAAAATTTTGGATTTAGGAGATATTAGCGCAGGCAACCAAGTAAGCGATACCTATTTTGCTTTAACAAGCACTTTGGAAGCGCTCCACAAAGCAAAAATACTTAGCATAGTTATTGGCGGTAGTCAGGATTTAATAGCCGCCCAATACAGCAGTTTTCAAGGCTTAAACCACAATATGCAATTGCTACTGGTAGATTCAAAAGTAGAAATGCAAACCTTTGCACAAGCAGAAGAAAACAATTACCTGCCTAAAATTATTTCTCATGAGCCAGAATTTTTATTCAATATTACACAAGCTGCCTACCAAGGTCATTATGTAGAGGCAGAAACCTATGATGCCTTTGAACGCATGAATTTTGATATGCTGCGTCTTGGAAGTTTGCGCGGCAATATGCAAGAAATTGAACCGTATTGCAGAAATGCCAATATGTTGGGCTTTAGTTTGCAAGCGGTAAAAGCCGCAGATGCTCCCGGCCAATTTGAAGCCTCACCCAATGGCATGAGTGGCGAAGAAGCTTGTCAGCTGAGCCGTTACGCGGGCATGAGCAATGATTTATTGAGCGCAGGTTTCTACGATTTAAATCCGCGCTACGACCAAAACCAAGTGAGTAGTTCTTTGGTGGCACAAATGATTTGGTATTTTATGGAAGGTTATACCGCCAGAAGAAACGATTATCCTGTGGCAGAAAGCAAAGACTATATTACCTACCGTACCACCACCAAAAACATGAGCCACGAACTAACTTTCTACAAGAGTGTGCTAAGCAACCGCTGGTGGATGGAAGTTCCTTATCCGCATGAACGCAGTGTGCACGAAGGAAAATTCTTGGTGCCTTGCAGTTACAAAGATTACCAAACAGCCCAAAACGACGAAATTCCCGACCGCTGGATGAAAACATTTCAGAAGTTGATTTGATTTTGTTAAACCCTAAAAGCTCAAGTGAAATTACCTGCTCTTCATGCACCCTTGTTTTGGCTTATTGCCATTGTGTTGCACCTGCTTGGTTTTTGGCAGGCCTGGCATACAGGCAGTATTTACTTGGTAGATTCTATAGATTATTTATCGCAAGCCAATAATATCAAATGGCATGGGAGTCTTTACGCGGCACCTTGGGACCAGCTCATTAAGCCAGATTATTTTAGCTTTAGACCACCTGTGTATGGCGTACTCATTTACCTTATCAAATCAGTTGTAGCATCAGATTATGCCATCCTGTTTTTGCAAGCGGCAATTAGTTTAAGCACCCTTTGGGGTGTATTAAAATTTACAGCACAACTAGGCTTCAATGCAGGGTTATCAAGGCTTGTAATGCTTTCTATTTTATTCATATATCCCTCACAGATTATTCATTGTAATTTTGTAATGAGCGATATTTTGTTTCAAAGTTTATTGTTTTGGGCCTTTTATTTTACCTACCATTTATGGCAAAATCCAAACTATAAAAACAGCAGTTTAGCCGTTTTATTTTTTAGTTTGGCCATGCTCACCAAACCTGTTGCCTTTTTATTGGGAATGAGCATTGCGCTTATTTTGGTTTTTGTATTTTACAAAAAATCAAAAATAAAATTTATACTGCCATTCCTGTTTTTACCATTGGTATACCATGCTTATGCCAGCTACAATAAATCGCTTACAGGCTATTACCATTATTCTTCTGTTACACCCATTTTTGTACTCAAATACATGGCCAAATATACCAATGGGCAACTGTACGGAGAAGCTCATGCAGATTCGGTTCAGGAGGTATTGATGCAAAAAATAAATGCACAAACTACCTATCAAAACAGGTATGAATTGATGCAAGCATCTGGTACCGCTATTATTGCCCAACATCCTGTATTTTTTGCTTGGTTCAACCTCAAAGGCTATATGGCATTTATGCTCGATCCAGGTAGGTTTGAATGGGTGCATTTTTTAAACAGCAACGAAGGAAATTATTTGGGCTTATACCATGTAATACATACACAAGGCTTGGTGAATGGTTTGCTGAGTTTTATTAAAAATGCCCCACTATCTCTGTTGTTTATTTTAGGAACTTGCTTCTTGGCTAACCTCCTTTTTTCTATTGCTTTTTTACAAACCTTATTCAAAAAACATACACCACTTATTTTGCGCATTTGCCTCTTTTTGTTTGTAGGCTATATAGTGGGAAGCACCGGTGTGCTAGGCCTTTCGCGCTACCGTGTTGCCATTGCACCCCTACTTTGGATTTGCTTGGTATATTTTATTTCTGGCTTAACTACACCAAAAAATGAGCCTGCAAATTAATACGCCTTATGCGCCCATCGAAAAAATTAATTGGGTAGGTTTAGCCGAAAAAGAAATTGAATTGTACATCAAAAGAGAAGACCTTTCTCATCCCTTTATTTCGGGTAACAAATGGCGCAAATTAAAGTTCCATTTACTGCACGCCGAAACGCAAGAAAAAAATTTACTGGTTACCTTTGGTGGCGCGTATAGCAACCATTTACTGGCCACGGCAGCCGCAGGGGCAAAATATGGTTTTCAAACTTTTGGTTTTGTACGCGGCGAAAAAGTGGAAAATTTGGTTTTAAAAATGTGCGCAGTTTTTGGATGCAATTGGCGTTTGTTTCAAGAGAAAATTACCAACAAAAAGATGCCTTATTTACAAGCAATTTCGGTTCGAACCCACACGCGCTTTTTATTCCGGAAGGTGGCGCAGGTGATTTAGGTGAACTAGGCGTAGCCGAGCTTTTAGCAGAAAAATATTTCCAAGAAAATTTCACAGACATCGTTTGTTCTGTTGGCACAGGAAGCACGCTGCGCGGACTTTTAATGGGCATACAAACACAGCAGTTGAATTGCAAAGCACATGGCATAGTGGTGTTAAAGGGAGCAGAAAAAATGGAAGAATTGTATCAAGATTATCCTGCAAATGCCTACACCTTACACCACCAATTTCATGGCGGGGGTTATGCCAAAGCCAATAAAGATTTAATTGCCTTTATCCATTATTTTACTTCGCAAACAGGTATTTTATTAGACCAAGTATACGAAGGCAAAATGATGCTGGGTATTTTGGCACTAATTGAACAAGATTATTTTAAACCCAAATCTAAAATACTTGCCTTCCACAATGGCGGTATTATTGGGCTCACTGGCATTTTATAACAAAAAAAACGAAACGCTATTGCTAACGTTTCGTTTTTCTATTATTAGGAATACGTGTTATTTTATTAAATCTATTAAGGCAGCTTCGTTTACCGTTACTGGATATTTAGCACGCAATTCTTTTACCCATTCGCTCATTAAGAACTCTTGGTAATCGCTTGTTACAAGGCCTTTGGCTTCTTTTAATGTTTTGCCTTCTGCAGGAATTAAGCCCAATACATAATAAAATTTATTGGCATCTGCTTCTGTAATATCCACTACACCTTTGGCATCCCAAAGTTTAGCACCCGTAGCATCTGTTTTTTCTGCTTTATTGTCTTTGGCAATTAAGGCATTGCTTACTTTTTTGTTTAATTTTTTGAAGATTGCATCTTCCGTTTTACCGCTGTTAAACATTTTAATGGCTGCTGCTTTGGTAGCTGCATCTAAGCAATTAAACACTTGGTAATGCACGCGTTCTTTCCACATGTATTTAGCTTTGCTAGCATTATAGAAAGCATCTAAACCAGTAGTATCATTAATGGCTTTGCTCCATACTTTTCTATCGGTTAAATCAAACAACAAGATACCATCATGGTACTCTGTCATTACATAATTAAACTCTGGGTATTTGGTTTCCAAAATGCTTTCTTCATACGCCAAGCATTTGTCGTTTGCCCAAGCATTGAAATGATTTCTAGCAACCACACTTGCATTTTCTTTATCGTGTGCGTCTTGGTTATTTTCTAAATAAGCCGCAAACTCACCAGAGTAATATACTTTGTTGCCAATGGTAAACAATACTTTGTTACCCATTTTAGCTTCATCATATTTCCAAGTTCCTTTTAAGAAACTGGTATCCAATTTAGCGGTAAACTCATTAATATTAGCTGCAACTTCTTTGTAGTTGTTGTCTTTCTTAACCCTAGCAATTACGGCAGTTTTAGAGCCTTCGGAACGGCTATCACGGGTAACTTTATTTTTAATTACATCTTGTACGTCTTTGTATTCTCCAAGCGGACGGAAATCAACGTATTTAACAATATGGAAACCAAAATCTGTTGCAAATGGTTTAGAAATTTCATTTGCTTTCAAAGCAAAACAAACATCTTTAAATTCATCAGGATAACCACTTAAACTGGCAACCCAATTCATAATACCTTTATTGCTTTTGCTGCCATCATCTTGAGAATATTTTTCTACTATAGAATCAAAAGAAGCACCTGCTTGCAATTCTTTGTAAGCGGCATCAATTCTATCCTTGGCATTGGCCATGGTTTCTTGGTTGGCACCATAACCTGTTCTTACCATTATATGTTGCACCTTAATTTCACCACGTGCAGCTCTGCTGCCATTAGAACGCATAATATGGTAACCAAATTGGGTACGGAAGGGTTGGCTAATATCTCCTTTGGGTGTTTTGTAAGCTGTGTTTTCAAAAGGATATACCATTTGAAAAACAGTAAACCAACCCAATTTACCAAAGTTCTTTTTAGCAGATGGATCTTCAGAATATTTAGAAGCAAGGCTATCAAAAATTTCACCTTTTAAAGCACGTTTGCGCAAGTCAACAATTTTATTCCATGCTGCCAAAGTATCTTTAGGAGATGCATTGGGCGCTACAGTAATTAAAATATGGCTCGCATTCATTTCTAATTTCATGCGCTCAAAGGCTTCTTGCATTAAAGCTTCTGTAACCTTTTTATCATTTAAATACGGCGCAGCCAATTGCTTGCGGTAACCAGCCAATTCCGAGTTAAATGCAGGATTGGTATCTAAGTGAATAGTCATTGCTTCTTTAACCTTCAATTTGAAGTTTACATACAATGCCAAGTATTCACGCACTTCTGCCTCTGAAGGCTTTGCCTTGTCTTTTCTGTTTTTGTTGAGCTGACGTAAAAATTCGTCTTGCAATACAGCATCGTTTCCTACGCTAAAAATAACGGGATTGGGCTTAACAGTTTCTACAGCTACTGGCTTTTTAGCCGGAGCATTCTTGGGGCCCTTTTGAGCATTCGCCTGAAATGCACCTAAACAAGCTAAAAAACCAAGCACTAATGCGGTTTTCTTCATATATATATAATTTTTAAAGTATGCAAAAATAGGAATTTGATGCACCCATGCAAATAAAGGAAAAAGGAGTGAATTTTTTTTACGCTTTTTAGATTATTCTTCAAGCCTCAAACTTGCCAAAAACCCTATAAACAATGGCATATAAGTCTATTAGCACTATTTGCAAGTTCCAAGCAAAATTATACCGCTTCCATTTGGTACAACACAGGTTTGGAAGGACTGGCATCTGTTTCGAGCGCTGTAATTTGAATATTTAAAAAATAAATTCCATCGGCCACCGCATCTGGAATAAACACCATTTCACTGATACTGGCATGGCGCCTCGGGTTTTCCGGGTATTGCCAAAATGCCTTATGGGCCAACATGCCACCGCTATCTTCTTCCCTATCTACCGAAGGAACATCCACCAATAAATGTGCAATATTTCTTTGTGCCAACAAAGCACATAAGGCCGGATCTAAATACACAGGATTATTCCCCGAATAAACTTGTAGGAGTTTTGCCGCCGTATTGGGCAAGCTGCGAATTAACAGGGCTTCAATATTCTCTGCCAGTATTTCTTCCACCCCATTTGCGCTAATTATCCAGTCGCCATTGTTGGTTCGAACCGGCTCCAATGAAATAACTTGGCCTATAAAATGGTACTTACTTAAACAACTGTTGATACTAACTCTCTCTGGCGTTATATGTCCAATGCACTCGGTATGCGTGCCATTGCCGTGGGCGTTAATATGCAAGTTTTCGCAATTGGCACCACTGCCATTGGCAACAGATAATTCAAAATTGCCAAATTGATAGTATTCAAAACGCGGGGCAGCAATGCCAAATGCATTTGGATTGGCCGCACCATTTTGCATGGAAATGGATAAATCGAGCGGTTTGGCCAAATTAATTTCCCACTTTTTCTGATTCCAGTCAATAATTGCCTTCATTTTGCGTTCTTTCAGGCAAATATTGGTTTTTGTTTCTGAATTATTGTAAATCGTACAATATATTTGAGCAAAGTGTAAATGAAGGCATACGAAAAAAAACGCTATTGGAAAATTACCATTTTAATTGCTGCCATGTTTATTGGCGGCTTTTCGCTTTGGTATACGCGCAGTTTGGTAAAAGACCTTGCCGCTCAAGAAGACAAAAAAATTAAATTGTGGGCAAACGCAACCCGCCAATTGGGTGCCGCAACAGATGAAACCGATATCAATTTTTTATTGGACATTATCAAAGACAATGAAACCATACCAACCATTTTGGTTGACGATAAAGCGCAAATTATTTCACATAGAAATTTGGATTCACTGCAAGCATTAGATAGCTCTTTTGTAAAAGCAGAACTTGAAATAATGAAAGCCGAACACGAACCTATTAAAATTGAATACGATAAAACCAATAACAGGTTTAACTACCTCTACTATAAAAATTCTTATATTCTTACCGCACTTAAAACTTACCCCTTTATTCAACTTTCGCTCATAGCCTTTTTTGCACTCATGAGTTATTTTGCTTTGAGCAATAGTCGCCGAGCAGAGCAAAATCAGGTATGGGTGGGCATGAGCAAAGAAACCGCTCACCAATTAGGTACGCCTATTTCTAGTTTGCGCGAATGGCATAACCTCTTAAAAGAAACCGATAAAGACCAACAAGAAGAAATTTTAAAAGAAGTAGATTACGATATACGGAGGTTAGAATTAATTACAGAAAGGTTCTCTAAAATTGGGTCCGAACCAATTCTTAAACCAGAAAATTTAGACCTCATTGTAGAACAAGCCCTAAGTTATTTAAAAAACCGTGTATCAAGCAAAGTTGCTTTTAGTTTTGAAGTAGGTAAACCTGGCAATTGGGCCAATATAAATGTGCCTTTGTTTGATTGGGTTATAGAAAATGTTTGCAAAAATGCCATTGATGCCATGAACGGAGAAGGCAGTTTGCGCATTACCCTAAACCACGATACCGACAATGTTTTTATAGACATTAGCGACACCGGAAAAGGCATTCCCAAAAGCAAATTCAAAACGGTTTTCAAGCCTGGCTACACTACCAAAAAAAGAGGCTGGGGCTTAGGCCTTTCGCTCACCAAACGCATTATCAAAGAATACCACAATGGCCAAATTTATGTGCGCCATTCTGAAATGGGAAAGGGAACTACCTTTCGCATTGTTTTAGATGCGCAATAATTTTTCCTAAAAAAACATTATCCGGTTTACCGGATTTAACCGCCTTTTTGAGGCCTCCAAAATTTGGGCAAATGATTAATTAGCCAAACCTTTGTATTTCAAAAAAAAGGAGGCATTATGAAACAAGAAAATTTAGTAGAATTAACAAGCGTAGTAAAAAAAACAGCTGCACTTTGGGCAAAAATTAATCCCAACAAACACATTGAAATTGAAAATGATTCAGCCATTAATTTCAATAACCCAAAAGTAGTGGTGCATTTTTATTTACCTAAAAAAGAACAGCAGCAACGCATTTACATCGATCCAAATTGTTTTATTATTGATTTTGAAGAATCAAATAAAATTGATTTGTTAGCTGTAGAAAATATTGCTGTATTCCCAGATTTTACAGAAGTTTTGGCAGAAACAGACTACCAGTTCACACTTACCTTTAACAAACTTCCCAATAATTGTATTGGCTTTGATATTTTAGAGGATGTGAATAGAGAAACAGGTTTATTTATTCCACATGTGCGCAGAAATGAAAAGGATATTTACCATATCCATTTGCAATAAGCCAAGGGAATTAAAAACTAAAAATATGGCTGCGCTTTTTACAATCCATTCTTATGCTTTGGCGCTCGCCATTTAATAGGCAATTCATTACATTTATTTGTTCAGATAGCGTTTCACATAAAAGCGTATTCTTAACTTCTATTTGTTTTGAATTGCTACCCAAAGGGGCTTCAAAATAACACCACACGGCCTCCTCTTCTATCTCATAACCAATGCAGGTAAATGCTACCAATTGCTTGCCAATTTTAACCTGTAAACATTGCTGTATATAGGCATCCAAGAGTTTTTTATTTTCTTCGTTTACATTGGTAAGGTTCAATGGTAGCTTGTGTTTTTCATGCAAAGCAAACTGTATATCATCTATAAAAGGCCTGCAACTCAAATGAATGGTTTTGGCCTTGCTGTCTATTTGCAGCTCACTCACACTTAAGTAAAATGGATGTGTTGCATTCTTTGCACCCATACTTGGCACCAGAACCAATAATAATAGGAAGTGTTTTAAGTATTTTTTTATAGTTTGCATCTCCTCAAAGATAAACATCCTATGCAAGAATTTTGGGTTTGGTTTCAAACAGGTTTTTTTCATATCACAGATTTGGCGGGTTACGACCATATGCTGTTTCTCCTGGTATTAATTGGTCCTTACAACTGGGAAAACCGCAAAGAACTCTTTTGGCTCATTAGCGCTTTTACCTTAGGGCATTGCCTATCTCTGGCGGCCAGCACCTTGCATTTGGTAAAAATAAAAAGCTATTGGATAGAGCTGCTCATACCGCTTACCATTCTCTTAACGGCATTGGAAAACATGGTGCTGCTTACTGCACACAAAATCCCCAATTGGAAATTCAAATACACACTCAGCGCCTTGTTTGGCCTTATCCATGGCTTGGGCTTTTCCTATTTGTTAAAAGCATTGTTGGGTCGAACCGAAAACTGGCTCTTGCCTTTATTTTCTTTTAATGTGGGCATTGAAATTGGCCAAATATTGATCCTTTGCCTCATTCTGCTTGTCAGTTTTTTACTATTTGTTGTTTTTAAGCTAAAAGAAAGAAACAGGTGCTT
Organism: uncultured Bacteroidota bacterium; assembly: GCA_903927505.1. Lineage (GTDB taxonomy): Bacteria > Bacteroidota > Bacteroidia > UKL13-3 > UKL13-3 > B1. The sequence continues at coordinate 11,790 of CAIYNF010000100.1, forward strand.
CCTTTTTTCGGGTATTGCCATTATCCTTGCTGTAGATATGATTTTGAGTAGAATTTAAACGCATACCACCTTTTATAAATGAAAAAATATACCGCTATACTCTGCCTCTTAAGCCTTGGATTTTTTAATGTACAAGCACAAAACTTGCGCAACAATCCGAGTTCAAACCACGGAAATAAATTTGAACAACTGGGCACCATTTTGCCAGATGCCTCACCCTACCGCACCGCTTCTGGCGCGCCAGGTAGCAGCTATTGGCAACAACAAGCAGATTATAAAATAAATGCAACTCTAGATGAAAAAGGCTTGCGCCTGCATGGCGATGAACAAATTACCTATTACAACAATTCACCAGATGTATTGAGTTATTTGTGGTTGCAGCTAGATGAAAACCAACACCGCGCCACCAGTGAATCTAATTTTTTTGACGGATCGGAAGCCAATTTTCCGCTTACCACCGGGCAATTAGATGGCTTAAATACCAAACAAAATTTAGAAGGCTACGGTGTAAATATTTTAAGTGTAACAGATACCCTTGGCAATGCCATTGCCTATACCATAAACAATACCATGATGCGCCTGGATTTGCGCAAAGCTTTGCAGCCTAAACAAAAAATGGTATTCCGCATTAAATGGAATTATAAAATTCCAGAACGCATGAAAATTGGTGGCAGGGGCGGCTACGAAAAATACGGCAACGACAGCAATTCTACTTTTACCATTACGCAATGGTACCCGCGCATGTGTGTGTACAGCGATTACCAAGGTTGGAACAACAAACAATTTACCGGCCGCGGAGAATTTTCTTTGGTGTTTGGCAATTTTGAGGTAAATATGAAAGTGCCTGCAGACCATGTGGTGGCTGCCACTGGCACTTGTACCAATTACAATGAAGTATTAAGTGCTGCGCAATTCTCTAGGTGGATGCAAGCACAATCTGCCAACGAACCTGTTGAAGTGGTAAATTTAGAAGAAGCAAAATTGCGTGAAAAAAACCCTGAGCAAACTGAATTTAAAACCTGGAAATACAAAGCACAAAACGTAAGGGATTTTGCCTGGGGTAGCTCGCGCAAATTTGTATGGGATGCCATGGCAGAAAATAGCACAGGCAAAAAAGTAATGTGCATGAGCTATTACTCCAAAGAAGCATACGGCTTGTATAGAAAATATTCTACCAAAACTGTGGCACATACCATACGGGTATACTCCAAACACACCATTCCCTATACTTACCCAGTGGCCATTAGCGTAGAGGCTGCCAATGGTATGGAGTACCCAATGATTTGTTTTAATTATGGCCGAACCGACGCCGATGGCACCTACAATGCGCGCACCAAATATGGCATGATTGGGGTAATTATTCATGAGGTGGGGCATAATTTCTTTCCTATGATTATTAACAGCGACGAACGCAATTGGAGTTGGATGGATGAAGGCTTAAATACTTTTGTGCAGTTTTTAGCTGAACAAGAATTCGACAACAATTATCCTTCTTCGCGCGGTCCTGCCCATAAAATTGTTGATTACATGAAGCTACCTAAAAACCAATTGGAGCCTATTATGACCAACAGTGAAAACATTAACCAATTTGGACCCAATGCTTACGCCAAACCAGCTACGGCTTTAAACATCTTGCGC
>CAIYNF010000101.1 GCA_903927505.1 uncultured Bacteroidota bacterium
CGCCATTAAGGATATTGCCTTAAGTAATACGCCACCCGTTTTACTTGGTCCTTTTACCAGCATGCCATGGAACCAATACCAAGCAAATAAAGGCGCATACACAAATTTGTCTGATCAATTACGTTTGGTAAACCACGACGATCAAGCATATGCCGTAGATTATTTTAGGTCGGTAATGAAACCGGAAGGTGATACCTTAGACAAATTCAATAATATTTTGCCTACCATCAGAAGCCGCAGCGACTCTTCAGTTTCAATTAACAAAAGCGTGGTGTATGCAAGTAGTTTGTCTGCAGATAGCTTGGTGTTTAATACCAAATACAAAATTAAGATTAGTGGCAATCAAAACGACAATGTAACCGGAAATGATACTTTTAGTGTGCCTACTATTTTTAGTAATTATTATGCCTATGATGATGGCACGGCTGAAGGTGGTTACGGCATTGCCAATAAATTAAATGTGGGTGCTTGTTTGAGATACAATTTGGAAGTGCCAGATTCATTGTATGGAATTTATATATTCTTTAACCAATCGGAAAAAGATGTAAGCACCCAACGATTTAATTTAAAAATTTGGAAGAAAATATCGCCACTCTTTGAACCGGCTTTAACTGATGAGGTTATATATAACCAAGAAATTGCCAAGCCCATTTACACCAATCAAATCAACGGATTTACAGCCTTTAAATTTGCGCAAGCATTAGCTGTTAAAGACACTTTTTATATTGGTTGGGAACAAAACTCTGCTTTTGTTTTGAATATAGGATTGGATAAAAATTACCGTTTTGGCATCAATCCAAATATGGCCTATAAAATGGATTGTCGCTGGTATCCTACAGAAATTCCTGGCGCATTAATGATGCGTCCAATTTTGGGTAAGTTTTTAGGTGTGCCTACAGGCATGGCCGAACCGAAATTTGCAGACCAATTACATTTTAATTTGTATCCAAATCCTGCCAGTGGCCTGGTAAATGTAGATTTAGAAAACAGTGAAAACTACACTATTTCTCTATATGATTTACTAGGGAAATTACAAGCGAAACTATCTTCAAACCATGGAGAAATAAAACTTCCAGCAGTTGATGCGGGCATCTATTTAATGGTTTTTGAAAACAAAGAAGGCACACAGAAAACAAGCAAAAAAATAAGTATTCAATAATTACTATAAGAATTTTAAGATGACAGATATTAGCGTTAACGAATTGCATGAACGCATGCTAAAAGGTGAGAAATTAAACATCATTGATGTAAGAGAAACTTACGAATTTGAAGAATTTAATATTGGTGCAGACCTAATTCCTTTGGGAACATTGCCAGATAAATTAGCTGAATTAGCACATTTAAAAAACGAAGAGGTAATTGTGCATTGCCGCAGTGGGGCCCGCAGCAACCACGCAAAAATGTACATGCAAAGTGAAGGATTTACCAATGTGAGAAACCTCCTTGGGGGCATGATGGCTTGGCAATCTGAAATTGGTGCTTAATTAAGCTTACTCTTGAAAACAGTTTTTCGCATCCTATTTTTTGCGGCCATGCTAGCCATTGCTTTTTTAAATTTGTATTGCAATCAATCTGAACCAAAAGACAATTTTGTTCCTTACCTTAACCACAACGACACCGTAAAATATGTAGGAAAACAAGCCTGCAAAAATTGCCATCCTGGAATTTACCAAAGTTTTATGGAAACCGGCATGGGCCAGTCGTTTGGACGGGCCACACCGCAAAAATCTGCTGCTGATTTTTCAAGGCATAAAGTGGTGTTTGATTCCATCAAAAACTTTGGCTATTACCCTTATTGGTTAAAGGATACTTTATACATTACTGAGTTTAGATTAGAAGGAAAAGATACCATTTACAAACGCACAGAAAGAGTTGATTATATTATTGGTTCGGGGCAACATACCAATTCTCATTTAACTTCCATAAATGGTTTTATATACCAATTGCCACTCACTTGGTATGCCCAAAAAGGCAAATGGGATTTACCTCCAGGTTTTGAAAATGGCAGAAATGTGAGGTTCTCCCGTGCCATTGAATTTGAGTGCATGAGTTGTCACAATGCTATGCCCGAAATTGAAAAAGGTTCGGTCAATAAATTTGTTAAAATACCCGATGGCATAGATTGCGAAAGATGTCATGGACCTGGTGAAGTGCATGTTTCTTTAAAACTAAAGGGTGTTTTTGTTGATACTGTTCACCTGATAGATTACAGCATTGTTAATCCGCGTAAATTAAGTTGGCAACGACAAATAGATCTTTGTCAGCGTTGTCATTTGCAAGGAAATAGTGTGCTGAAAGAAGGTAAAAAGTTTTCGGATTTTAAGCCTGGAATGAAATTAAGTGATGTATACGAAGTCTATATGCCGCAATACGAAAAAACTTCTGATGATTTTATTATGGCCTCGCATGCCCAGCGTTTACAACAAAGTAAATGTTTTATAGAAGCCAATAAAGAAGTTAAAAAAGTAGAAGGTAAATCTTTTACTACCATGAATTTAACGTGTATCACTTGCCATAATCCGCATGTAAGTGTAAAAACAACGGGCACACAAATTTTCAACAATGCGTGTATGAATTGCCATGGACAAGATGCCTGCGAGGAAGATGAGGCAGTATTGAAATTAGCGAATAACAATTGTGTTTCATGTCACATGCCTAAAAGTGGATCAATTGATATTCCGCATGTAAGTGTGCATGATCATAAAATAAAAATTCCTGTAGCAAAGGATAAACAAGCTACAATTAAAAAGATAATTGGTTTGTATTGCATCAATGCAAAAGAAACCAATGCAGATAGCAAAGCAAATGCCTTTTTGGGTTATTATGAAAGATTTGAAGGCGGCGCTGAATCAATAGATTCATCCTTATTTTGGGCACAAAGCATCAGCGATTTTAACAAGAAGATAAGTATTCAAATTCATGCGTATTATTTGCAAAATAATTGGGATGCCATTTTATCATTAGCTAACAATTTAAAAATTTCAAAAGAAAATGACCCTTGGTTATTGTATAGGGTAGGGCAGGCCTATCAAAATTTAAATCAATTTGAAAACGCTTTTGAATGTTACCTCATAGCTTGCAAATTATCTCCCAATAACCTTTCGTTTCAAACCAAATTAGGAATAATATTCATTCAGCTAAATAAATTTGATGAGGCCATTGTTGTTCTTAAAAACTGCATCAATAAACAACCTAAACAAGCTGATGCGTGGGTGAATTTAGGATTTGCCTACCTAAATTTAAAGAACCAAAAAAGTGCTATGTATGCCTATAATAGAGCTTTGTCACTAGATCCAGATCATGCACAGGCTTTGCTAAATAGAGCGGCTTTGTTTCACCTTCAAAAGCAAGATGTTGCTGCTTATAGGGATTTAATTTGTTTGCAAAAAATAGACCCCAAAAATGCGCAAGTGAAATTAATGCTGTATGAAATTCAGCAAAAAATGGGTAGTTCTAATGAAGTTATTATTCAATAAATTTAAATTATTGCATGTCGAAACCAATTAAAAAGCCTCAGTCTAATAAGCCTAAAAGAATTGGTCAAATCCTTATTGGACTAGTGCTTTTTATTGCATTATTAACGTTTAAAATTTATAGCGATGTGTATGATTCAAATGTTTCGCAAAGTATGGGCAATCAATATGTGTTGGTTCGAACCGGACAAAGCTATGAGACATTCATTGATAATTTAGAAGCTGAAGATAGGCTACTAAATTTAGCCTCATTTAAACGTTTTGCTTTTGTATTGAAGCTCAATGAAAAGTTAATGCCAGGCCGTTATGTTTTACATGCGGGTATGAACAATTTAGATTTGTTAAAGATGTTTTTAAAAGGCCGTCAGGAGCCCCTCAACGTGGTTTTTAGGCATGCTAATTATTTGGAAGAGGTAAGTGGCTTTTTTTCTCGAAACCTTGAAATAGACAGTATCCAATTTTTAAGCATGTTAAAGGATACCGTATTTACAAATCAGTATGGATTTGATTCGGCCAATTTAATTAGTTTATTTATTCCTAACACCTATAACTTTTATTGGAACACGCATGCGCTACATTTATTAGGTCGCATGCACCATGAATATGAAGTTTTTTGGAATGCAGCACGCAAAGATAAGGCAACTAAATTAGGCTTAAGTCAACAGCAAATAAGCACCCTAGCCTCAATTGTGCAGAAAGAAAGTAACAAGTTTGAAGAGATGCCCATCATTGCAGGCGTTTACCTTAATAGGTTAAAATTAGGTATGCCCCTTCAGGCCGATCCAACGGTATTGTTTTTTATGCGGGACACATCCATCCACAGGGTATTACACCAACACACGCAAATAGCTTCTCCTTATAATACCTATTTAAATGCAGGCTTGCCGCCAGGACCAATTTGTTGTCCTTCTATTCAGGCAATTGATGCGGTATTAAATTTTGTGCCTCATCGCTTTATTTATTTTTGTGCAAGAGCAGATTTTAGCGGCTACCACAATTTTGCAAGTAATTTGGCGCAACACCAAAACAATGCGCGTAAGTATCAAAAAGCGCTGACAACCAATCATATCCATTAATTTTAAAAGATTTTTATTGTTTGCTATTTTCCTTTTATCGTATATTTGCGATATATAATTGAATATGGCCTTAAATAAGAAATCGCTCTTTCATCCCGATGATATTTTATTATCGGAATTTGCTAAAGTATTAGGACATCCAGCACGTATTGCCATCATTAGAGAATTGGCAAAACATGAGGAATGTATCTGTGGCCAAATTGTAGAAGTTTTGCCATTGGCACAATCAACGGTATCGCAACATTTACAAGAATTAAAAAAGGCTGGTTTGGTGCAGGGAACCATCAGTGGTGTTAAATCATGCTATTGTATTCATAAAGAAAATTTTACCAAAGTGCTTGGCTTGTTTAATGAAGCGATGCATGACATTATGCTTACCAATAACAAAGAGAAATGTTGTTAAATTAAACAATACATCAAATGAAAACAGAAGTAGAATTAAAAGAAATGGTGAAAGAGAAGTATGCTCAAATAGCCATGCAGGACAAAGAAACCAACATGAGTTCATGTTGTGGAAGTGGTACTTGCTCAACGGAAGTTTACAATATAATGAGCGAGGATTATTCAAGCCTGGCGGGGTATACCCCCAATGCAGATCTGGGTTTAGGATGTGGTTTGCCAACAGAATTTGCCTTAATGAAAGAAGGTGATACGGTTATAGATTTAGGAAGTGGCGCTGGAAATGATTGTTTTGTTGCACGAAAATTTGTTGGTGAAAGTGGTAAAGTAATTGGAATAGATTTTACGCCAGAAATGATTGAACGTGCACGTAACAATGCAGAAACCTTGGGTTTCAATAATGTTGAATTTCGTCAGGGTGATATTGAACAAATGCCAGTAGCCGCCAATAGAGCAGATGTAGTTGTGAGTAATTGCGTATTAAATTTAGTGCCCAATAAGAAGAATGTAATCAACGATATTCTTAGGGTATTGAAACCAGGCGGTCATTTCAGTATTTCGGATGTGGTATTAAAAGGTGAATTGCCGCTGTCTTTAAAAGATACTGCCGAAATGTATGCTGGCTGTGTTTCTGGTGCTATTCAAAAAACAGCTTATTTGCAGTTTATTGAGGAGGCTGGTTTTGTAAACATCAAAGTTCAGAAAGAAAAGGAAATAATTATTCCTACCGATATTCTCGAAACCTACCTTTCTCCTGCGCAAATGGAGGAATATAGAAACATGGAAATTGGAATTTTTAGTGTAACTGTTTATGCCGAAAAACCTGCTGCTTGCTGCACGCCTGGAGGAAATTGCTGCTAATTAATTATTAAAATAAAAATGACTAAAAAACTAAAATTCCTCGACCAGTATTTGTCCTTATGGATAATTTTAGCCATGCTCATTGGTGTTGCAATTGGTAACTTTTTTCCAAGTATTCCCAATTTATTAAATGGAGAAAATTTTAGCAATGGCAGCACCAATTGGGTTTTAGCCATTGGCTTATTATTAATGATGTATCCACCTTTTGTAAAGGTAAAATACACAGAATTACCTCAATTATTCAAAGACTTGAAATTGTTATAGTTTACGGTACTTATCAATTGGATAATTGCCCCCTTGTTGATGTTTCTTTTGGCCATCATTTTTATGCGCGATAATCCAGCCTATTTCACAGGACTCATTCTTATTGGTATTGCGCAATGTATTGCCATGGTAATGGTTTGGAATGAATTGGCCGATGGTAACCGCGAATATGCCACAGGCTTAGTTGCTTTAAACAGTGTATTGCAAATATTACTGTATAGTTTTTATGCTTGGTTCATGCTGTCTGTAATGCCTGCTTGGTTCGGCATAGAGAACATGGCTATTTCAATTTCAATGCTTGAAATTGCCAAAACTGTTGGTATTTATCTTGGAATTCCATTTGCTGCGGGCTTTTTGAGTAGAATACTTTTGATAAAAATAAAAGGAGAAAATTGGTTGAACCAAAAGTTCATACCAATGATTTCTCCAATTACATTGGTGGCCTTATTGTTTACTATTTTGGTTATGTTTAGCCTAAAA
>CAIYNF010000102.1 GCA_903927505.1 uncultured Bacteroidota bacterium
AATGCCATTGCCACGCCAGATGCGGATTTAAATTTAGTAAGTCAAAATCCATCGTTGTTAAACAAAGCCAACCAACACCAAATTGGACTAAACTTTGTTAATTATTTTGCCGATATTAGTGCCGGAGAGGCAAATTACGCATGGCATTCGGATAGCCTGCAGACTAGTTTTGCGGCTGGCATTCAATACCTCAACTATGGCAGTTTCACTAAAACCGCTCCAGACGGGCAAGTTTTAGGGACCTTTACGGCTGGTGAGTATAATTTTCATGCGAGTGCGGCTCGAACCTATAAGCAATTTCAGTATGGCATGACCTTGAAATTTATCAATTCGAACCTGGAAACATATAACTCATATGGCATGGCTGCAGACATTGGCTCAACTTGGATCAGCCAAGACAAATTAATGGCAGTTACAGCAGTTATTAGCAATATTGGAATGCAATTTAAAAGTTATACCAACGCTAATTACGAATCAATTCCCAATAATCTTCAAGTTGGTTTTTCAAAAAAATTCGAACACAATCCATTCCGCATTAGTGTCATTGCACAAAACCTCCAAAACCCAGGTCAATTATTATATCAAATAAGAAGTCGCCAACAAATAAGCCTCGAAACTGGTGAGCCCATAAAAGAAGATTTCTCCATCATGCAAAAGGCCATGAGTCATTTAGTCATAAATACAGAAATGATTTTGGGTCGAACCTTAAACATAAGATTTGGCTATAATGCCTTACGGCAAAGAGAGATGGCCTTAAGCAATATTAGAGGATTTAATGGGTTTTCATGGGGCTTTGGAATTAGGCTGAACCGATTCCAATTTTCTTATGGAAACGGAGGATATATGCCTGGCCAAAACACCAATGCATTTACCATCATAACAAGGTTAGATGATTTCAAAAAATCTAAAACTATTACCCCTTGAAAAAAATCACCATTGCAATAGATGGCTATTCGAGTTGTGGTAAAAGCACCTTGGCTCGACAATTAGCAAAAACACTCAACTATCATTACGTAGATACGGGTGCCATGTACAGGGCCGTAACTTTATACCTGCTTCAAAATCAAATTGATTTTCACCACAGTGATATGGTAACAAATTGCCTTTCTCAAATTAATATCTCGTTTGGATTTGACGAAGCAACGCAAACACAAATTACATTATTAAATGGCGAAAATATTGAAAATGAAATTCGTATCAACCCTCGTGTAGCTAGTGCCGTTAGCGATGTAAGTGCCTTAAGTGAAGTAAGAAAATTTCTAGTCAAACAGCAGCAGGTTTTTGGTCAAAACAAGGGCATAGTAATGGATGGTCGAGATATTGGCACAGTAGTTTTTCCAAATGCAGAAATAAAATTATTTATTACTGCCGATCCAAAAATACGAGCCCAAAGGCGTTTAGATGAATTAAAAGAAAAAGGTCAGCATACCAGCTTTGAAGAAGTTCTTGCCAACTTAGAAAAACGCGACTATATTGATTGTAATCGGGCAGATAGTCCCTTAATGAAAGCAGAGGATGCCATTGAAATTGACAATTCAGATTTATCAAGAGAAGAACAATTAGAATTGGTATTATCATTTGTCAAAAATTTATCTTTGTCCCTAAATTAGTTGCCTAATTTTATTTCAACTGAATCATCAAAGTTAGCTAGTGCTTTGTAATACTTTTGTTGCTGCTCATGGTGTTCAATAAACGCCCCTCTTCCACCAAACCTATCAAATAATTCTTCCTTCATTAACCAAGTATCATTTCTACCAATTAATTGAGGATAAGAGGAATAAGGATATTGGTTAAAATCTTTCACAAAACGATGTTTTAATGCGTTTGAATGAATATACCAAATTAAATTATCGAATTGAAATTCATCTTTAACCAAAACCCTTTTAAAGCGATGTTGAAACAACCCACCTGTCCTTAAATTTTGCTTATTAATTGCCTGCGCATAACAATTAAAAAAATGAGAAAACTGTTGGCTTATATACGCTAATTTTTCTTTGTGGTTCCAGTCGGCAAAAACAGCTGAATCCCCATTTACAATAATCTCTTTCTTTATTCGAATCAAAAAATGAAAATGATTTCTCAATAAACAATAGGCAAAAGTGTCAGCCACTGGCGTTATATATTGATAATACTTGGATAAGAAATAGGGATAATTACCAGGGTTTTTAAAAATGTTTTCCTTATTAACTCCTCTGTTAAAAATATGGTAGTAATTGCCCATTTCGAGTGTTTCTAACTTTTGCATTTTCAAAAATGAGAAAAGGAAAATTAAATAATAGGTCACGAGGGTGGCACCCTCGAAGGCTTGTTTAGACTCTTTCTAAAAATTCGGTTTTATATATATTAAAATTCTGATATTCAGGATTATAAAACAGGATTAAGAGATAAGTAATTAATCTTAAAAACAGGAAAAACCTTCAACTAAAAAGAAAAATATTTCTATATTGGAAACTACAACCCTTCGAGGGCTTAAGCCCTCGAAGGGTTGTAGTTAATTTTTTAGTAAATTCGAATAAACAAAATCTACAAATGTCAAAATACCTAAAAACATTTTTCATCGCCCTATCAATTCCTCTAATCTCCTATTCACAATCAAATTACTCCAATTTCGTTAATCCATTTATTGGTACTGGCGGTCACGGTCATACTTTCCCTGGACCAGTTTTACCTTTTGGAATGGTACAAGTTGGACCAGATACTAGAATTGATGGAAGTTGGGATGGTTGCAGTGGCTACCATTATTCAGATTCAACAATCTATGGATTTTCCCACACACACCTTAGCGGAACAGGTTGCTCAGATTATGGCGATATTATGTTAATGCCAATGGCTGGGAAAGGTGATTTTGACAAACAAAAATATTCTTCAAAATTTTTCCACCAAAATGAAATTGCAAAAGCAGGCTATTACAAAGTAAGCCTTGACGACGATCAAATTGATGTTGAATTAACTGCAAGTACACGCGTTGGCTATCACCGTTACACATTTAAAAAAGCAGGTATCTATTCCGTTGTTTTAGATTTAAACCATAGAGACAAATTATTGGATGGAAAAATAAATGTTTTAAATGGCCATAGCATTAATGGTTTTAGAAGAAGCTATGCATGGGCAGAGAACCAAGTTATTTACTATAAAATAGATTTTTCAAAAGACTTCATCAGCAGAACTATTCAACAACAATCCGACACAAATAATTTCACCAAAAGCGAAGCTGCAATTTTCACTTTCAAAGTCAAAAAAGGCGAAAGCATTGAGGTAAAAGTAGCAATCAGCCAAGTTGATGAAGCCGGTGCCGAAAAAAACATGTCAATCGAATTGCCTGATTGGAATTTTATGGCAACAAGAACAGCTGCTGAAACCAGTTGGAACAAAGAGCTTTCAAAAATTGAAGTCCTAGGCGGAACCATCGAACAAAACACCATTTTCTATACCGCCTTATACCATTGCTTTATTCACCCAAGTATTGCAAATGATGTAGATGGAAGATACCTAGGTAGAGATTTCAAAATACACCAAACAGATGGATTTAATTATTATACAGTCTTTAGTTTATGGGATACATTCCGCGCGCTGCATCCACTATTCAATATCGTTCAAAGAGAAAGAAATATAGATTTTATCAAAACATTTTTAGCACAATACCAGCAAATTGGTCGGATGCCAATGTGGGAGTTAAGC
>CAIYNF010000103.1 GCA_903927505.1 uncultured Bacteroidota bacterium
AACTAAGCGCAGCGAAAGCGAATCTTACAAAGAACTGCATAATTTTAAATCTGCTATTGATATGGCAGCCCTCGTTTCTATTTCAGATGTTAGTGGCGCTATTATTTCGGCAAATGCCAATTTTTGCGCTTCATGTGGTTATGAATTAGACGAATTAATAGGCAAAAATCACAATATAATTAGCAGTGGATACCATTCTGCTTTGTTTTGGCAAGATGTATGGAAATTATTAATTGCGGGCGAAATTTGGCAAGGTGAAATCTGCAATAAAAAGAAAAATGGTGAACTCTTTTGGATAGATTCAACCATTATTCCATTTTTAGATAACAATGGAAAACCCTACCAATATTTAAGCATTAGGTTCGATATTACAGAGAAAAAAGATTCAAGTCGTCTTGTTCATATATATAACAAAGAGCTAGAAAAGAAAAACAAAGAACTTGATCAATTTGCTTATATCGTTTCACATGACTTAAAAGCTCCTTTGAGAGGTATCAATAACCTTAGCCAATGGATAGAAGAAGACTTAGAGGGTAAACTCGAACCCGATGCACAGAAAAACATCCACCTATTGCGCAGAAGGGTGCAAAGAATGGAGAATTTAATTGATGGCATACTTCAATATTCAAGAGTAGGGAGAACTAAACAACACTCTGAAGAGGTTGAAATTGAGCAACTTTTAACCGAAATAATCAGCATAATACAGGAAGCCCCGCAATATTCCGTTAGAATTGCAAAGGACTTACCAAAAATCTATACAGAAAAAATAGCGCTAGAGCAGGTTTTTTCAAATTTGATTAGTAATGCATTCAAGTATAACAACAACCCAACACCCTCATTAGAAATTAGCTTTGAGGATAATAAAGATTTTTATACCTTTTGTGTGGCTGATAATGGGGAAGGAATTGCAAAAGAATTGCACGAAAAAGTATTTGTGATTTTTCAAACCCTGCAAGCCAGAGACACCTATGAAAGTACCGGAGTTGGTTTGGCAATTGTAAAAAAACTTGTTGAAGACAAAGGAGGGAAGGTTTGGATTGAATCTGCTATAAGTGAAGGTGCTAAATTTTATTTTAACTGGCCCAAAGAAGCGCCCAATAAATGAGAAAATTCCTACTTTTTTGTCTGCTAACAATAAGCTCCATTGGCCTAAGTTACTCTCAATGCATAGACCCATTGAGTATATCACCTGGTTTTTATTGCCCCGATCCTAGCTATAAGCCCGTATGTGGTTGTGATGGAAATACATATAGAAACGAATGTGAAGCACGCTATAGAAATGGCGTATTATATTATACAGATGGCCCTTGTAGTGGTTTAGAATTTGATATTATTCCCACTTTTCTAGGTCCTATGGATGTATTAACCTTCACATTTGCCCAAAACAAGGGAGTTACAGCTACACTTTATATCTTTGATTATTATGGAAAAGTAGTTCACCAGCAATTTTTACCCGCTATAGATAATTACAATCCGCCCTATTATCAAATTAGTTTTGATGTACAATCTTACCGTCCAGGAGTGTATATTATGGCAATAACTAACTCAAAAGGCGACTATAGATACAAAAAGTTTGTTAAATATTAACTTGGGAATTGCCAATTTTACTGCCTTTCCCTAAAAAATAAGGCAAATAATAGGCGTTAAATCACATATTTATTTCTTTCTCAGCCAAAAGCTTCCTATATTCGCATCCCATTTTAGGGCGAAATGAGATTTTTTTGCACATTTAGTTGTGAATTAAAAAAACATGCCCTATTTTTGCAACCCCTTTAATAAAACTGTACGAGCGTGGACGCATTGAGTTACAAAACAATTTCAGCAAATAAGGCAAGCACAACCAAAAACTGGTTTGTGATTGATGCTGAAGGACAAACCTTAGGAAGATTTGCCTCAAAAGTGGCAAACATTTTACGTGGCAAACATAAGCCATCCTTTACACCGCATGCAGATTGTGGTGATTACGTGATTATTATCAATGCTGATAAAATCCGTTTCACTGGTAACAAGCTGAATGACAAAGAATACAAATTTTTCTCGGGTTATCCGGGAGGTTTGCGTTTTGAGGTAGCCAAGGATATTTTGGTTCGCCGCCCTACTTATATAGTAGAACATGCTATCAAAGGTATGTTACCTAAAAACAAATTAGGTTCTGAGTTATTCCGCAATTTGCATGTATACGCAAGTGCAGAACATCCTCATGGTGCTCAACAACCTAAAGAATTAAAATTCTAAGAGATGGAAATAAATAACGCATTAGGAAGAAGAAAAACAGCGGTAGCCCGTGTATACCTTACAGCAGGTACAGGTGCCATGACTGTTAACAAGAAAGATTTCAAAATTTACTTTCCTACGCTGAGCCTGCAAATTGCAGCAAACAAAGCGTTTGAAATTACCAATACCGTAGGTCAGTTTGATACTACTATCCATGTAGATGGTGGTGGCACAACTGGTCAGGCAGATGCCATTAAATTGGCCATCTCTCGTGCTTTGGTAAAACACAACGCAGAATTGAAGCCAGCATTGAAAGTAGCAGGTTTGTTAACCCGCGACCCACGTATGGTGGAACGTAAAAAACCAGGTCAGAAAAAGGCCCGTAAACGTTTCCAATTCGTTAAACGTTAATCAGAATTATCAATTTTATATGTCAAAAATCACGCACGAAGAGTTGCTGGAAGCGGGAGTGCACTTTGGTCACTTAACCCGCAAATGGAATCCGAAAATGGCACCATATATCTTTATGGAGAAAAACGGAATCCACCTCATCGATTTACACAAAACAGCTGTTAAGCTGGATGAGGCCGCTCAAGCCATTAAAAACATCGTAAAATCAGGTCGTAAGATTCTTTATGTTGCTACTAAAAAGCAAGCAAAAGAAATTATGGAAACTGAAGCGAAACGCGTTAACATGCCTTATGTATGCGACCGTTGGTTAGGTGGAATGCTTACCAACTTCGGAACCGTTAGAAAGAGCATCAAAAAAATGCAAACGCTTGAGAAACTGGCTCAAGATGGTACCTACGTTAATATCAACAAGAAAGAGCGTTTGATGATCGATCGCGAGAAAATCAAGTTGAACAAAGTATTAGGTGGTATCTCAGACTTGAACCGTTTACCTGCAGCCTTGTTAATCGTTGATATCAAAAGGGAACACATTGCAGTAGCAGAAGCTACTAAATTAAATATTCCAACCTTTGGTATCGTAGATACAAACTCAGATCCTACATTAGTAGATTTCCCAATCCCTGCAAATGATGATGCAGCTAAGTCAATCGCTTTGATTACCCGCTACATCACAGACGCAATTGTTGAAGGTTTATCTGAACGCAAACGCGAAAAAGAAGAAACCGCCGACAAAGAAGCAGTTGTAGAGAAAGAGGAAGCATAAATTAAAAGCCTCCGTTCCCCAACTGGAGAACGGAGGCTTTTTTTTACCAAAAAATTAATCCATTAAAAAAATAGAACTCATGAGTACAAATACAATTAGTGCTGCAGACGTAAATAAACTTCGCCAAATGACTGGCGCAGGAATGATGGACTGCAAAAAAGCTTTACAAGAAACCAATGGCGATTTTGATTCTGCTGTAGATTTCTTGCGTAAAAAAGGCGCCAAAATTAGTGCCAATCGTGCAGACCGCGATGCCAAAGAAGGTGCAATTATTGCTAAAGTTACTTCCGATAATAAATTAGGTGTTATTGTTCAATTAAGCTGCGAAACAGATTTCGTTGCTAAAAATGAAGACTTCGTTGCTTTCGTTCATAAATTGGCCGACATCGCTCTTACTAATAAAGCTGCTTCTGCAGATGCATTAAGAGCCTTACCAATGGAAGGCTTAACAGTAGCCGATAAAATTACTGAACAAGTTGGTAAAATTGGTGAAAAGATAGACGTAGTGAAATACGAAATCGTTACAGGTGATAACATTGTACCTTACATTCATGCTGGTAACAAACTAAGTGTTTTGGTATCTTTAAACCTTGCACCTAGCGAAGCTACCTTTATTGCAGGAAAAGATGTTGCAATGCAAATTGCAGCCCTTAACCCAGTAGCTGTAGATAAAGATGGCGTTGATCCTACTATTGTTGAACGTGAAATTGCAATTGGTATGGACCAAGCCAGAGCTGAAGGAAAACCTGAAGCCATGTTGGAAAAAATTGCTCAAGGTAAATTGGCTAAATTCTACAAAGAATCAACCTTATTGAACCAAGAATTTGTAAAAGACAGCAGCAAAACCATTGCTCAAATGCTAGAAGGCATTGAAAAAGGCCTAACTGTTAATAGCTTTAAACGAATTTCTTTATAATTCATTTAAAAAATCCTCTTCAATTGAAGGGGATTTTTTTTGCCCTATAATCAACCTGTTTGCTAAATAAAATATTCCCAGGAGCCATTTCCTTAATTTGGTATACTTTCAATTCTACTATTTTATTAATATTGTAGTAATCTTAACCAATCAAATCTTTCTAAAATAAATCTTTATGAAATACAAACGCGTACTCCTAAAACTTAGCGGCGAATCACTTATGGGCGATATGCAATATGGTATTGATCCAAAAGTTCTTATTCAATATGCAGCAGATGTAAAAAATGTTGTAGATGCTGGAGTTGAAGTGGCAATTGTAATTGGGGGAGGAAATATATTTAGAGGGGTACAAGGTGTTGCTGGGGGCTTGGTGGAACGTGCCCAAGGAGATTATATGGGGATGCTTGCAACGGTTATCAATTCAATGGCCCTGCAAGGTGCTTTAGAGAAAATTGGAATTAAAACACGCTTGCTTACTGCCATTCACATGGAACAAATTGCTGAGCCATTTATTCGCAGAAGAGCCATTAGGCATTTGGAAAAAGGTAGGGTAGTAATTTTTGGAGCTGGGACCGGAAATCCCTATTTTACTACTGATTCTGCTGCTGCGTTGCGTTCGGTTGAAATTGATGCAAACTTGGTGTTAAAAGGAACCAGAGTTGATGGCATTTATACAGCAGACCCTGAAAAAGATCCAAGCGCCACTAGATTTGATCAAATAAGTTTTGATGAAGTATATGAACGTGGCCTAAATGTAATGGATATGACAGCCATTACCTTATGTCAAGAAAACAAAATGCCAATTGTGGTATTTGATATGAATAAAGAAGGAAATTTCCTGCGCGTTTGCAAGGGAGAAGATGTAGGTACCACTGTTTGTTAAAAACTTAAAGCCAGTTCATCTGGCTTTTTTTATGCCTTTGCAACACTGTTTCTAATACCTAAAACAGATTTTGCCATCAATTGTATTCCCTTGGCATCATAACCACATTCTGAATACAGTTCATGTTGCTCTCCATGCTCTATAGTTGCATCTGGCATACCCATACGCGTTAAATCAGCATGGTAATGGTGCTCGGCCATAAACTCTAAAATAGCAGAGCCAAACCCGCCTATTATAGTTCCATCTTCAACTGTTATAACATATTTAAATTTTCCGAAAACCTCATGTAGCATTTCCTCATCTAAGGGTTTAGCAAAACGCATATCGTAATGCGCACCAGAAACTCCTTCCTTGTCCAATAGATTGAGGGCAGTTTGTGCCATAATACCGGCAGTACCAAAACTCATAATGGCTATATCATTTCCATCACGTAGTTTTCTTCCCTTACCAATTTGAATCTCCGCAAACGGACGTTTCCAATCAATTAACACGCCATTGCCTCTTGGGTATCTAATTGAAAAAGGACCCGCATTTTTATCAAGTGTAGCTGTGTACATTAAATTCCTTAATTCTTCTTCATTCATTGGTGCTGAAACTACCATATTAGGCACACAGCGCATAAATGGAATATCTATGCCACCATGGTGAGTTGGGCCATCAGCTCCTGCTAAACCAGCCCTATCCATACAAAATACTACATGTAATTTTTGTAGGGCTACATCGTGCACTACTTGATCATAGGCGCGTTGCATAAAAGTAGAATAAATATTGCAAAATGGAATTAAACCTTGGGTTGCCATGCCTGCACTAAAAGTAACTGCATGTTGCTCTGCAATACCAACGTCAAAAGCCCTGTCTGGCATGGCTTTCATCATAATATTCATACTGCTTCCAGAAGGCATTGCTGGAGTAACACCAACAATTTTGGGATTCATTTCTGCCAACTCCACCAAAGTATTTCCAAAAACGTCTTGGTATTTTGGTGGCTGTGGACTGTTTACTGGAACTTTAATTATTTCACCACTTACTTTATCAAACAAACCTGGTGCATGCCATTTGGTTTGATCTTTCTCTGCAGGTGCAAATCCTTTTCCTTTAACAGTAACACAATGCAATAATTTAGGTCCAGGTATTTTTTGTAAATCTTGAAATATTTTAACCAAATGATTTACATCGTGCCCATCAACCGGGCCAAAATATCGAAAGCCCAATGCTTCAAATAAATTACTATGACGCAACAAACCTCCCTTCAGGGTATCATGAACCTTAGATAAAATATCTTGAGAAACTTGACCAACTTTACTTAAACGGTCTAAGGTTTTCCAAATATCATCTTTAAATTTATTGTAGGTTGGAGAAGTAGTAATATCTGTTAAATATTCCTTTAAAGCACCAACATTTGGGTCGATACTCATGCAATTATCATTAAGAACTACTATAATATTTGCATTGGCAACACCCGCGTGATTTAAACCCTCAAAGGCCATTCCACCTGTTAATGCGCCATCGCCAATTACTGCAATATGCTGCTTATCATTTTCACCTTTTAGTTTTGAAGCTACTGCCATTCCTAGTGCCGCAGAAATGGAAGTTGATGAATGACCAACACCAAAAGCATCATACTCACTCTCACTTCTTTTTGGAAAGCCAGAAAGGCCTTTATAGAGTCGGTTTGTATGAAAAATATCTCTTCTTCCAGTTAAAATTTTATGACCATATGCTTGGTGACCCACATCAAAAATTAATTGATCTACCGGTGTATTAAAGGCATAATGCAAAGCTACCGTAAGCTCAACAACTCCAAGGCTTGCCCCAAAGTGGCCGCCGTATACTGAAACTGTATCAATTATATATTGACGCAGTTCTTCTGAAATTTTCACCAAATCATCCTCTTCAAATTTTCGTAAATCTGCAGGATATTTAATTTTATCTAGATTTGGACCAGCGTGGATTTTCATTTTTTGCATATAGAGGTAATAAATTACCGAAGTTCACAGAAGGATTAAAACTTATAACACGAGAGTGTTGACAAAGTTTTTTCCCTTTAGCGTTGGTAAAAATAACTAATTCAATTTGAATAAGAAAATCAACGAAAGAATTGCAAAAATATTACCTGCCTTTTTACAAGCGTGCATCACTTACAATAAGGTCTTTGGGATGAATAGAAAGCACGGGAACAGTGCTTTTCTTAACCATTTGTTGCGAATATTTACCTGAGAACAAAGACGTGAAATTTGTTTCCTGCTCAGTCATAATTATAATCATACCAGCACCAATTTCTGCTGCATAACTAATAACTTGGTCGGTAGGATTACCACCTAAACGCATTTCTATTTGATGGTTGAAACCTTTTTCTTCTAAATGACGAGAAACTTGAGAAAGGTAATTTTTTACGGCAAACTCTGAATCTTTACCCTTATCGCTTGACACACCCAATAAGCATATTGTAGCATTAAATGCGCGCGCCATTGCGAGGGCATAGGGAATTTTTTGACGTGTTTCAAATGAAGAATCAATAGGAACAATTATTTTATTGATGGCTAAGGCATTCTTATTTTCTGGAACCGTTAATACCATTCTTTCGAGATGGTCTATCAATTTATTGGCATTTGCCACAGAAATGACCCCATGCTGGGACCCCTCCATTTGCAAAGGCACAATCATTAATTCATTTTTTGAAGTTTTAAAATGCTTCCCTAAATTCTTGCTGTCTGTAATTGGCTCAAAGTCAAAACTTGGAGGAAATCCAATTTTACTTGTTCCAAGTCCAAAGACTGTTACACGAGACCTGTAAAAAGATTGCAATTTTTCGGCAATTTGAATTGACGCAGAACAAGATTTTGGCTCTGCAGCGGCTAGGCAAAAATTTGAAATTGATAAAAGCATACAATAAAAATTTTATACAATATATTAAAATAAAATTATAAAACCCAAGTAAAACGATTATTTTTATCTAATAATCAATGCTTTTCGAAAAATAGAACGCGAATTTTTGGTGCTGAATCCCGCAAAACATGACAATTTCAGCCATATATATATTTACGAAATACAATACAAAGGAAACACTTTAAATATTTGATTTTCAAAAAAATATTACTGTATTTTACTAATTTCCATTAAAAGCAGGTTTTCTTTTTTCATTAAAAGCAGCAACACCTTCTTTATAATCGTTGCTTCTACCTGCAATTTCCTGACAATAAGCCTCATATTCCAACATGGTATCTAAATCACTTGTAAAAGATTTATTCAACATTTTTTTCATTAGCCCAATAGCCTTTGTTGGAGCTAAGGAATATTGCAGTGCCAATGCATTCACAGCTTCATCTAGTTCTTCAGGCTTCACCACTTTATTTATCATACCCCAATCCGCAGCCTGCTGCGCACTTACTTTTGAGCCAAGTGTAGCCAATTCAAAGGCTCGGGCCGAACCAATTAAACGAGGTAAAAAATAAGAAGAGCCAGAATCTAAAACCAAACCAACATTTACAAAAACTTCTATTAAACTGGCATTTTCAGAAGCTATTATCATATCACATGCAAGCGCTAAGGAACAACCAGCACCAGCAGCTACACCATTAAGTTTACAAATTACAGGAATATTTAAGCCTCTAATAGCCTTAATCATTGGGTTGTAACGTTTGTATAAACTCTCACTTAAACTCCTGTTCTTACTGCCGGCAATTGCTTTTAAGTCTTGTCCACTGCAGAAGGCTTTTCCTGCACCTGTAATTACCAATACTCTAATGCTTTTATCCTTGGAAGTTTTCTTTAATGCATCATTCACATCATTGCTTAATTGCTCGTTAAAGGCATTAAAAACATCTGGACGATTTAAGGTAAGATTTGCAATGCCATCTTTCACCTCAAATAAAATAGTTTCGTAACTCATAATTTAAAATATTAAAAATAAATAAGACATGTTCATACATAAAAACATGCAAACAAAACCCAAACAAAATCCTAGATAAATTTGATTGGGTATATGGGCATTTAAACTTAGTCGCGCTGTGGCAACCATACCGCTAAAAATAATAAACAAAATTAACAGGTAGCGAACATCTAAGAAGCCAAAGAAACCGGCACTTGCCATTAATCCAGCTGCTGCACCAAGTGTAGCCAAATGAATACTAATTTTTGTAAAATAATTAACAATAAAAACTGAAAACAAAATGAGCATACATGCCAATAAATAACTTAAAATAAATGGCGAAGTAGAGGCCGATTTATAGAAGTTATAAAAAATAAAAACATACATGATGAGCGTAAAAAAATAGGGCAAATTTCGCTCCTGTTTATGTTGCAAATGAATAGATTCTATTTTGCCTGTTAAGCGCATGGCCATAACCAAAATTATTGGCACCAAACTAGAAAGCATAAAAATAAAACCAACATAAAACAATTGCACTTTCAAAGGCAATCCTGCACTTAATTGCGGAAAAAAATCAAATAAAATATATAAACACAATAAGTTAATAAAAACGGGATGCGCAATTACCGAAAGTCCTTTTGCCAAATATTTATTCATTCTTATGGCTTAACCGCAATAACGCTTATTTCAACATTAGAATTCAATGGTAATTTAACTACTTGAACTGTTTCACGTGCTGGAAAATTTCCAGAAAAATAGCTTCCATAAACCTCATTGATTGCCGCAAAGTCGCCCAAATCAACGCAGAAGATAGTGGTCTTTACCACATTGGTGAAATCCATTCCCGCATCATTTAAAATGCCCGCTAAATTTTCCATTACCTGTTTTGTTTCTGCTTTGATATCTCCACTTACCATTTCTCCTGTATGTGGATTTTTAGGAACTTGACCACTCACGTATAAGGTGCCATTTACTAAAACGGCATGACTGTAAGGACCAATTGGCTCAGGGGCATTTTTGCTTGTAATAATTTTCTTTTCCATGTGTACGGGCTTATTATCTTTGTTATTGTTAAGAGTTTGAGAATATGAAAGTTTTGGTAAGAGGTTCAATGAACCGAATAAAAGAATTAAAAGAAAAGTTAAGCGGTTTTTCATGTGAGTTAACTTGCATAGATGATAGCGATTTAACCAGCGCTAATGTACATCAGTTTGATTTAATATTTGACCTCAAATTTGATGAAAAAACTGAACAATTACACTATTACGCTGGATTAAAAAATATCCCTGTTTTTGTATGTGCTGTAAAACAGCAATTAGCAAAAGCCGTATTTGAGTGCAAGCAAAAAGTTGAATGCAAGCTATTTGGCATCAACGCCTTACCAAGTTTCCTAGAAAGAAAACTTGCAGAGGTTTCCTTAAATAACAAGGAAGATGCAAGCTATCTCCAGCAATTGATGCAAGAATTGAATTGGGATTATAAGGTGGTAGAGGATCGAGTGGGCATGGTTACTCCAAGGATCTTATTTATGATTATCAATGAAGCCTGCTATACCCTGCAAGAGGGAACGGCTAGCAAAGCAGACATTGATACAAGCATGAAACTAGGCACCAATTATCCTTTTGGGCCCTTTGAATGGGCCAATAAAATTGGCATCAAGCATGTATACGAAACCCTTGAGGCCATATACCAAGACACACATGATGAACGCTACCGGGTTTGCCCGCTCCTTAAGACAACCTATTTAAAAGGCGAAGAGTTTTAAGAAGCACCGCAAGTTATAAAACAAAAAAGCAGCTAAGTAAACTTAGCTGCTTTTTTTATTCGGTTCGAACCAAAACTTATTTGATTTTAAACGCTTTTTTAACTTTATCTACCATGTCTAATTTTTCCCAAGTAAATAGCTCAACTTTAAATTTAGCCATTTTACCATCTGGTCCTTTAAACTCTTTGGTAACTATTTCATTTTTACGACCCATATGGCCATAAGCAGCAGTTTCGCTGTAGATTGGGTTACGCAATTTCAAACGCGTTTCAATGCCATAAGGAGTCATGTCAAACAATTTAGAAACTTGTTTAGCAATTTCACCATCTGTCATTTTAACTTTTGAGGTTCCGTATGTATCAATGAAAATACCCATAGGGTCTTTTACACCAATAGCATAAGAAACTTGCACCAAAACTTCGGTACAAACACCAGCAGCTACTAAGTTTTTAGCAATGTGACGTGTTGCATAAGCTGCAGAACGGTCAACTTTTGAAGGATCTTTACCAGAGAATGCACCACCACCATGGGCACCTTTACCACCATAAGTATCAACAATAATTTTACGGCCAGTTAAGCCTGTATCGCCATGTGGGCCGCCAATTACAAACTTACCTGTTGGATTAATATGGTAGGTGATTTTATCATTGAATAGATGTGCAAATTTTTTGTATTTAGCTTTCACACGTGGAATTAAAATTTTGATGATATCTTCTTTGATTTTGGCCAACATTTTAGCCTCTTTATCAAAATCATCATGCTGAGTAGACAATACGATGGCTTCAATACGAACCGGATTGTTGTTATCATCATATTCTAAAGTCACCTGACTTTTTGCATCTGGACGCAAATATTTGATGGCTTTGTTTTCACGACGTAATGCCGCTAATTCAATCAAAATTTTGTGAGCCAAATCAAGTGCCAATGGCATGTAATCTGCAGTTTCGTTGGTTGCATAACCAAACATCATTCCTTGGTCGCCAGCACCTTGGTCTTGCTTTTTCTTACGATCAACACCTTGGTTGATATCTGAAGATTGCTCATGAATAGCAGATAAAATACCGCAAGAATTTGCTTCAAACATATACTCGCTTTTGGTATAACCAATTTTACGAATAACGCCACGCGCAATTTCTTGTACATCTAAATAAGATTTAGATTTTACTTCTCCAGCCAAAACAACTTGTCCGGTAGTAACTAATGTTTCGCAAGCTACTTTTGATTCTGGATCAAAAGCTAAAAAATTATCAATTAATGCATCCGATATTTGATCGGCAACTTTGTCTGGGTGTCCTTCACTTACAGACTCTGACGTGAATAAATAAGCCATGTTTTATGTTTCTTTTGTTAAAATATTTTCAATTTACCATTAAGCAAACTTTGAGGACTCTTCGCAGATATTGACGAACTATATTTGACAAGAAAGTCCGCATTGTTTTACCACCGTGGTGTTCTTCCCGGTTGGCATCCTTCCACAACTCGTTGAAAGAATTCTTAATGCACTGCAAAAGTATTGGAATTTAATAAAAAACAAAGCCAAAATAAAAAAAGCACCAAATGGTGCTTTTTTTAGGAAGTATTTGAGCCAATAATTCTATAGGCCTTGGTTATAGGTTTTGGTTGACCTGGATCTGTTGTATGAAGAATTACGAATATTCATAGCCACAGAGAAATAAAACATTTGACTTGTAGTATTGGCATAAATTTTTTCACCGCTTGCCACAAAGTTCTTGTTATAAAAATCTGACAGGTAATATTTGAACTTCATATTGAAACCACCTTTAAGGTTAACCCCCATAAAAACACTGGGCATAAAAGAGTTGGTTCGGTTACTAAACCATACATTAAACTTGTGAACCTTTTCCTCATTAATAAATATTTTTTCTTTGTAATTAATAGCTAACTCGCCTTCAACACCAGCATACACGTAGGTGTCTTCATCAAGATTACCAATTTTAATTGCCAATGGAATACCAATATAGTAGTTTCTTCTTTTAATTAATGAATCGCCTTTGGTAGAAATAAATCCTACATTTCTAATGGCAGTACCTGTATACAAGCCCACTTTGTCATTAAAATCAAAATGCTGAAAACTTCCAAGGTGTAAAAAACAGGTAAAACGCACTGGGTTGTTCATTTGCTCCCCATTAATTTTATAATCTGCAAATGAAAAAATAATCTCTCCACTTGATGTAGAGTAGGTGTTAATTTGGGCTTTTGATGGCAAAAAGGCCAACAATAGAAGTACAAGGGTATAAATTTTTCTCATTAGGTTTTCTTTAGTTCTTCAACAAAAATATATTTTTACCCAAGATTTCCTTCTCTTGTTCAGAATAGTTTTGATTTTGATAATAACTGCGCATAGCCATCTTGTTTTCGAGACTTGTGGCAAAATAACTAGCTAAATCTGCGGCGGGGCCAGCTAATCTGCCATTTGTAGACAACATTGCTTGAAACAAGGCGGCTATCACGTCTTGGTTAAATGTTTGGGTAGTTTTTAAGGCATTAAAAGCCTGCCCACGTGTTCTAAACTCAAAATTAGAGGATGCAAAAAATGACAATTCTTTTCTTGCCTCTGCTTCATTGACCTTGTTTAAAATGCTTATTTCGAGCCATTTCATTCTTACACTATGAAACATGCCTTGAACATCTTTTGTGGCGTCTAAATAGCCTTTAACCTCATTTGGATAGGCATTACAAAGCTTTTCCAGGGCAGTTTTTACCACATCATAGCTACTATCTTTCAATAACTTTTCATAAATGCCCTTAAATTCATTGTTGGGTTCGATACTTTTTAAAACTTGATCCCTTACGGAGGCTTTAGGAAAATTGCTCATTCGCTTTAATGCCTCAATGCTATTCCTATCATTATCGTTTGCTAATTGCGTGATGGCTTCATTTAAAATACCTTCATGTTTTTCACGACCCAAAACCTCCAAAATTGCCGCTCTTTTTTGCGCATTTGGAAGTTTTCTCATTTCCACCAAGGCATCATACCTATCTAACATATTTGGGGCACTATGGAGTTGGGCTATTAATTCATTTAAGCTTTTGGTAAAACTAACTTGTTTTAAAATATTTGAATTAGGATCGAACAAAACAAATGCAACTTGCTTGTCTCCAATTGCAGGTGATTTAACTACCTCAAATTGCTCATCAATCATATCTGATATTAAGATACTTGAGCCATCTGTAAAATAAACCTCAAACTTAATTGGCATTTTAAAGGCATGAATGGTTTCATCCATTTTTTGAACCTGTTCTACTGCTAATTCAACACCTCTAGATCCGTTTGAATAGGTAAGCACCTCATAATGCACTGCAAAATTTGGTTCCCCGCCTCTATAAATCCACTCATCAAAAAACCAATCTAAATTAAGTCCTAAAACATCTTTAATGGCTTGTTGCAAATCATTGGTTTCTACGTTGGCATAAGCATGTGTTTTTAAATAATGGTTCAATACACGCAACCATTGATCTTCACCTAGCACATATTCTAACATACTTATTACAGCAGCTCCTTTAGGATAAACCCTTGCAGTTCCTCCAGCAGTATGTCTAACTGCAAAATTATCTTTCTTTCCTGCGTCAATGGCAGAATTTTGGTGTGCCCTGCGCTGCCAATTCCATTCATCTTCACCATCCAATACCTTTGATAATTGTTTTGGAAAATATGTTGCATAGCTTTCCTGCAACCAAGCATCTCTTCCATCCCTGGCTGTAATATAATCGCCAAACCACTGGTGGGTTAATTCATGACAATTTACGCCAATATAATTTCTGTCTAAAAAAGCCCTCGCATCCACATTAAAGAAATCACCAAAAATAGTGGCGGTGGTATTTTCCATGGCACCATAAAGAAAATCCTGCACCATAATTTGGCTATAGCTTTCCCATGGATATGGAATGCCTGTTTTGGCTTCTAAAAAATCGATCATTTGTGCAGAATACCTAAATGTTGGTTCCATTCTATCTGCAAACTCTGGGTAATACCAAAACTGCAAAGGCACGCCGCTCTTGCTTTTGGCTGTTGCAACAGCATATTTGCCAATTCCCAACATTAATAGATAACCTGCATGTGGTTTGCTCATGGCATAATGCCAAGTATTGGTTCCGTTTTTGTTTTCTTTTTTACTAATTAATTTACCATTACTTAGTACTTGGTAATTTTTATCAAAAGTTGTTATTGTTTCTGTAATGAATTTATCATTCATATCATCATACATGGGAATCCAATAACGGTTGTCAACACCTTGCCCTTGTGTCCAAATTTGCTTACGAACCGCAAATGGATCAGCAAATTTTGGTTCAGGTAAATTCCACCCAATAAAATAGATGCCTTTACGCGGTGTGGCAGTGTATTCAAAAGTAATTTCAGCTGTTTGATCCCATTTCAATGGCGCACTTGGATACACCCAAATACCTGCCCTGTCACAGGTATATTTTAACTTTTCACCATTTAGTTTTGCAGCAGAAAACACAATTCCGGGTGCATCAAAAAAAACAGAATCTACCTGCTTTTGAAGTACTTTAAATTGGTGACTAACTTTCCCTATTACTTGCCCCTTTTGCGTATCAAAAGAAACTTCCACTTTCATTTTAATCATATCAAGCGGATGTTCTCTTGATGTGGTAGCGTCTTTTAAATAACTATTGTAAGTATTTTGGGCCGAAACCGAATTGAGACATAAAAAACCAATGAGTAATATTTTTATTTTCATACATATTGCTTAACAAACAAATATATAAAATTTAAGGCTGCCTCAATAAAATTGGCGATTTTTACAGCCATTCGATAAAAATCCAATAACAAGAATTAAATACCAGCAAGCTTAAAATGTTTGCGAAAAAGCTATTTTTACGGCATGAAATCATTCGCTCAATTATTATGCTTTGTTGCCTTATTTGCAATATCTTGCTCGGATCAACCTAAAAAAACCACGCAAGAAAAGGCGCAAACCACCAACACCTATAAAATAGAAAGTCCTAATTTCAACAGCGACTCTGCCTTTATTTTTATTGAAAAACAAGTGTCATTCGGACCACGCGTATGCAACAGCGATGCCCATACCAATTGTGGTAATTATTTAAGTTCAGAGTTTAAAAAATATGCCGATGAGGTGATAGAACAAAAAGCGAGTGTGACAAATTGGGATGGGAAAAAATTACAGATCAAGAATATTATTGCGTCTTTTAATCCTAAAGCCAGTAAACGCGTTTTAATTTGCTCACATTGGGACAGCAGGCCATATGCCGATAACGATCCAAATCCTGCCAACCACAATACTCCAATTGATGCTGCAGATGATGGTGCAAGTGGTGTAGCTATAATGTTAGAGATGGCACGCGTTATGCATTTAAATAAACCCTCAATTGGTATTGATTTTATTTGTTTGGATGCTGAAGATTTAGGTAAATCTGATAAGGGTGGGGAAACCTATTGTTTGGGTTCACAATACTGGGCTAAAAACCCACACAAACCAGGCTATAAAGCAAATTATGGCGTATTGTTAGACATGGTAGGAGCTTTTAATGCCCGATTTATTTGGGAAGGCTTTAGCACCAAATATGCAGAACCTGTTTTAAGAAAAATTTGGGACCAAGGAATACAATTGGGGTACAGTAATTATTTCTTTTATTTTCAAGGGGGTTACATTACAGACGACCACAAATTTATCAATGAATTAGGAGGTGTTCCAACCATTGATATAATTCATTACTCAGAAGCCACAGATACTAGATTTCCTGCACATTGGCATACGGTTAATGATAAAATTAGTGTAATAGACCGCAATACTTTAAAAGCGGTAGGACAAACATTAATGGAAGTAGTTTATAAAGAAAACTAAAGTTTAAATTCTACTTAAGTTACTTTTCAAGCACAAATTTTCTTGCTTTCCAAGCTGGATATAAGGAAGTAAAAACTCCCATTCCAAAAAGTGTTAGAAACACTGTGAATGCATCTTTTATTTTCACCATAACAGGATAAGCACTAATCATTGACCCTCCATTATTTTGTAGGGCTATCCATCCATATTCTTGCTGTCCCCAGCAAACAAAGTAACCAAGCATTATGCCTAATAAGCCACCTGTAATGGCAATAAATAAACTTTGATAAATATAGATTAAACCAGTTTGATTTGCCGTAAAACCAAGGCTCGAAAACACTGCAATATCTTTTCTTTTCTCTATTACCAACATGTACAAAGAGCCTATGGTATTAAATGCAGCAATAAGTAAAATAAAAACTAAAATGAAATAAGAAATACTCTTTTCTGAACGCATTACTTTAAAAAACCCTTCGCGCTGTTCGAACCTATTTTTAATCTCAAATTTATTGCCCAATAAATCGTTTATCTCTCCTCTTGCTTGCTCCATGTTTTTGCCAGAATTCAAACGTAATTCAAGGTGACTAATATGCAAGCTATCTCCCGTTTGAGCAAACACATAGTTTAATGGAAGTAATACATATTTATTGTCTACCTCCTCTTGAACGCCAAAAACACCAACAGGGAAAACCATGCCATGCGCAAATGCGCCTTCGGGATTTAACATATCAATTTCCCCTTTTTTAGGAAGGTAAATTCCCAAATAATGAAACTGATCATCTGGATCAATTCCCAATTGGTATCCTATACCTTGCCCAACAAGGGCAAATGATGTGTCTCCTTGCTGCAAGAGAAGAGAGCCTCTCAACAAATTACTGTCAAGCGGATTGGTTGTTAAATAATTTTGATCAACTGCTTTAATGGTTGCGATGGTTTGTTTTCCATTGTAACGCAACAAGGCATTTTCTTCCCAAACAGCGGTATATCCTTTTAGCCAACTAAGCTCTTTAATTTTATTAATGGGTATATCGCTTATTAGAATGCTTTTTCCTGTTTTAGGTAATACTTGTAGGTCGGCATCAAAATTACTATACATTTTGGTAAACAAACCTTCAAAACCATTGAAAACAGAAAGTACAATTAATAAGGCGGCGGCGCCAACTGCATAGCCTAAAAGAGATATATAAGAAATAAGTGAAATGGCATTAAAGCCTCCTCTTTTTTTAGGAGAGAAAAAATACCGACTAGCTATTTTGAAAGGTAGGTTCATTTTTTAGGCAATCAACTTGCCTGCCCAGCCTATTAGTCTTTCCAGGCCTTTACAATTAATCCAGTACCCGTTTTGTGTGTGCTATAAGTATCCCACCAATTTAACAAATAGCTAATAGGGTAGGTAAGGATATAATAGAATGGGATCAACACAAAAAACATTTTGCTGGTATTTAAAAGCAGCATTGGATATTTCATACTTAAGCGCCAGGCAATTTTACCTGGGTTGCCATAGCTATAAAGAATTTCCATTTTATTAAAGCCTGCTTGTTTTAATTTATCTGCCATTTCAGCAACTGGATAACCATCACGCACATGCTCACCAATAAAGCTCTCCCCTGTTTCTTCATGCACATCACTTCCACCTTGATCACTTGGTGTAGAAATTAACAACATAGCACCGGGCTTCATTGCTTCATTGAAATTTTTGAAGACTGTTACATCTTCCAAAATATGCTCCATTACATCTACACACATTACCAAATCGTATTTGTTTTGCGCAATGCTTTGGGTTAAATCACCAAATGAAAAGGTAGCATTTGCCAAATCACATTTTTTAAAGAATTGATTGCAATCTGCAATTTGTTCTTCTTTAACATCCAAAGCATCAATAGTATATTGCTTGCTGCGTTTAGCCATGTAAAAACTATACTGACCAAAGCCTGAACCAGCATCTAAAATGAGGGCTGAAGGGTTTTTCTTCATCCATGATTTCAATTCACGGTGTACATGCCAACTGCGTAATAATAATAAATCAAGTAAGGCATAAAATACTTTTCTCAAAAAAGTATTTTGATTAAAAACTATACCTAGGTCTTTTTTAATTGGATCGTAATTCATGATTTAAGCACAAATAATTAATGGTTTTCGTTTCTTTTTCTTTCGTCTTCTTCGTTCACATGTTTCAATACAGCATCCATATGGAATGCATAATCAAGACTATCATCAATTATGTAATTAAGCTCTGGAACAATGCGTGCTTGATTTCTAATTTTGAGAGCCAATTGCTTTCTGATGGGAACACTTTGTAAATTAACAATTCTTAAAAGCTCCGCCCTATTTTGAATTTTTATCAAACTCAAAAACACTTTGGCATAACCCAAATCAGGGGAAACTTCCACTTTGCTGATAGTAACAAATTCCCTATTAACAAATTCGGGATTGCGTTGGAAAATTTCCGCCAAATGTTGTTGGATTAAACCTGCAAACTTCTCTTGACGTACACTCATAAGATACAAAAATACAGATTTTGAGTTAAAATAGAACAAAGATTTGCTATTAACCAATAGAATAAAAGCCTAAGAAGAAATAATTGCGCTTAGTATGTGCTAAAAATGAACGTAATTTTCCATAATTAGTCTGAACCAAATGGTAAATTTATCAGGATTGGCAAGTAATTGCGCTTGCAATGCTGGAAGTGTAATCCATTGAAATGAGGCTACCTCTTCCCTATTAAATTGAGGGTCGTGGCTAAATTCACCAACAAATACATGGTCGAATTCGTGCTCTGTGAGTCCATTATCAAATGGTGCTTTATATACAAAAGTTTGGTGAGGCCTCAATTCGCAATCAAAACCCATCTCTTCTTTCAAACGTCTGTGAGCAGCGGAAATAGCATCTTCGCCAGGACGAGGATGTGAGCAACAGGTATTTGTCCATAGGCCACCTGAATGGTACTTTGAAAATGCACGTTGTTGAAGTAACATTTCTTTCTTTTCATTGAAAACCATCACAGAAAATGCCCTATGCAATAGCGCCTTCTCGTGGGCCTCTTGTTTCTCCATCACCCCAAGCTCAACATCATTTTCATCAACTAAAACCACGTATTCAATGCTCATCCCAATAACATCCTTTCATCGCTTGTAAGTTTTGAATTGGAAAGCAAAAATACCAAAATTCTTTTTTGAAGATCTTTGTCTTCAATACTTTTCACTGCACGTATTAAATAGTTTCTATCTTCCCGCAGCGCATTATTATATCCTAAAAAAGAAGGACAATTCATTTGAATGATATACCTTAAATAGATGAGTTCTGGATTTATTCTATCCTTATTAATTGCATTCTCTAATTTCACCTTACCCTTTGAAAACAATTGGTATTTTTGGTTAGGTAAAAATGCATATTTAGCCAACAACAGCTGCGTTGCGCCTTCATAACCTTGCTGCAAGTTTGTTTTATCAGAAATAACGTGAAGCCTAGCTTCCAGTTGAATAGCTATTTTTTCTTCTTTGATGGCTTCATGAAATTGCGCACGAATTCCCAATAACTCGCTATCTGGAGCAACAGGGAATAACATTAAGAAAAATAATACGAAAAGGTTCATTGCAAAAATTTCCTATAGCAAATTAAGGCTATGTCGGAGATAAGAACCAAAAAATAAGGCATACTTTTGATTGTCACTTATTCTAATTCGTTCTTCCATGATTGATTTTGCAGGTAACTGCATAATAACATTAAGCAATCGAGAATAATAAATATAGGCAACATAAACGCCAAAACGAACCTCCTTTGGCAGCATTTTTATTCCTTGATAACCCAATTCGAAATCTTGAAAAATATCTAACTCAATTTCTCTTTTTGTAGCTTCATCAAATGGCCTATAGTTTAATTGCGGGAAATACATTCTACCTAAAGCATCTTTATCTTCTTTAAAATCACGCAGGAAGTTTATTTTCTGAAAGGCCGAACCCAATTTCATTGCATAGGGCTTTAATTCTTGATATTTAGCATTATCCCCATCCATAAAAATACGCAAGCACATTAAGCCAACCACTTCTGCCGAACCTAAAATATATTCTTCATACCCTTGTTGGTCATATGCCTGTTTATCTAAATCCATTTCCATGCTACGCAAAAAAATATCAATGCTGGAATTGTCAATATGATAGGTTCGAACCACTTCTTGAAAACTATGAATAATAGGATTAGTGCTTATTCCGCGCTCAATGGCAGTAAAAGTTTCTGCACGCAACTCTGATAGCATCTCTCTTTTGGGATACCCATGAAATGAATCAACTATTTCATCTGCTAACCTCACAAATCCATACACAGCATAAATTGGATTTTGAAAGCGCTTCGCCAAAAATCCAATACCCATTGAAAATGAGGTACTGTAGGTCTTTGTGACCATTTTGCTGTTTTGAATAGCTATTTTGTCGAATAATAATTTCATCTATAATTAGAGGCTATATAAGTATTAATGTATTTTAACTGCAAATTGTTTTAAAATTTATTAAAAAAACAACCCTGTAGAAACAAAAGTTGCCTAAATAGATTTCGTTAATTCTTTAATAATCTGATAAGCAGCAACTTTGCCACTAATAATTCCAGGAGGAACACCAGGACCCGGCACAGTTAATTGTCCCGCAAAAAATAAGTTCTTAAGTTTTTTACTTTTTAAACTTGGCTTTAAGATTGCGGTTTGGTCCAAAGTATTTGCTAAACCATAGGCATTTCCCTTAAAAGCATGGTAATCAGATTTAAAATCACTTACACTATAAGATTTATTATAAACCACATGCGGCATAATACTTGTGCCAAACTGTTTTTCCATTCTGCGCATCATTAATTCAAAATAATGTGCTCTAATTTCCTCCGAATCCCCTTCCAAACCAGGTGCGATAGGAATTAATAAAAACATGTTTTCACAGTTTTCAGGTGCAACAGATAGGTCTGTTTTAGAAGGAACCGACATGTAAAACAAGGGTTCTTTTGGCCATTGAGGTGTTGTATAGATATCCTTTGAATGCTGATCAAAATCTGTATCAAAAAATAAAGTATGATGCTCAAATTGCGAAAACTTTTTATTGAGACCTACATAAAACAATAAACAAGAAGGAGCCATTTTTCTAGAATCCCAATATTTCTTGGTATAACTCCTGTCTTCAGGCTTTAATACAACTTGGTCTAAATGCTGGTAATCTGCAGCTCCAACTACCACATCCGCATCAAAATTGCCGCGCTTGGTATGAACTTGACTTATTTTACCTTTATGGCTCGCTATTGAAATTACTTCCTGATCTACCAAAATTTTCACCCCTAGCTCTTCTGCAATTTGCGTAAAGGCATCAATAATTTTATACATGCCACCTTGCGGATACCAAGTTCCTAGTTGCATATCGGCATAATTCATTAAGCTGTATAGTGCTGGCGTATTTTGAGGTAATGCACCTAAAAACAGAACAGGAAACTCTAATAATTCTTGAAGAAAAGGATGTGAGAATAAAGAATGAATATGTTTACGCATATTACCTAAAACATCCATTTTTAACAGCCCCTTCAAAACTCTTAAATCTGCAAATTCTAATAAACTTAAACTTGGCTTATAAACCAAATCTGCCATACCAACTTCATACTTATATGCTGCCTCTTTTAAAAATGCACGTAAACGCAAACCTGCGCCAGGTTCAAAGCGTTCAAACAAACTTTCTAACTCCAGCATATTTGCTGGAATATCTATAGCCTCTCCACTTTTAGAGATTACACGGTAACTGGGATCTAAGCGCAGTAACTCATAAAAATCTGCGGTGGTATGACCAAAATCTTGGTAGTACTTTTCAAACACATCTGGCATCCAATACCAACTTGGGCCCATATCATATGTAAATCCTTCGGCTTTAAATTGCCTTGCCCTACCACCCGCTTGGTGATTTTTTTCTAAAACAGTTATTTCAAAACCCGCTTTTGCCAAATAACTTGCAGCAGACAAACCCGCAACACCCGCACCAATTACAACTGCCTTCTTCTTGCCCATGCTATTTCTAAATTTATTTATTAAAACTCCCAAATAAAACCAAAGGTAGGCAATACAGTGCTTGAACTATTATTTAAAATCATTGGAATTGCGTTCGAACCGTTCTGGTTAATTGCTGCGCCATCCGTTGTCATCCAACCCAAATTGTCTGCGGTGCGCTTAAAGGTATAAGTGGGCTGTGATGGATTTGAAAAAACAAAAGCATTTTGAATATCGATATACAAATCCAAGGTGGTACGTTTAAAATTTATTTTTTTATCAAGTCTAAAATCAAATTGTTTAAATGATCCCAAACGCTGCGTATTCAACTGGCTATAATCATAAACGCCCGCACCAGTAGTTAAATAATTACTTTGCGAAGCCATTAAATTAAACGGCGTATAAGGACTTCCTCCAGCATAGCGTAATTTCACACCTAACTCCCAACCTTTTTTAAATTTGTACCCAAATATGGCAGAAATTAAGTGGTTGTTTTCCCATGCAGAAGGCTTTAAAACTTTATCTGCTCCACTGAACTCACTTATGAAATAGGTATAGGAAACAGTTGTATAAAAATTCTTGCTTAGTTTTTGTTGAAAGAAAAATTCAAAGCCATAGGCTCTTCCACTTCCATTTGAAATGGTTTTTTCATTTCCCAAAACAGAAAAATCTGCACCTTGGTTCGCCAATGAAATACCATTCCTATCTGATATAGGATAATTGCCATATTTCTTGTAAAAACCCTCTACAGTAATTCTTGAATTAGGACTTGGCAAATATTCTATTCCTGCTACATAATGGTCGCATGAAATATATGAATTGTCTTTGTTTACAAAATTTCCGCTCGAGTCTTTATACCCCAAAATAGTATAAATTGGTGTTTTATAATATCGTCCTAATGTTGCATTGATACTCCATTTTTCGTTTAAGGCGTAACTTACCGACAGGCGAGGAGACAATGTTTGAAGCGGGTTTAACCCATTACTTGTAAAACTATTTATATCTGTTCTTAAACCAAAATTGAGGTTAAGTCTATCATTTAAAATTCTTCTTGAAACTTCCCCAAACAAACCACCTTTAAAAAACTCAATTGCTGAATTGAAATTGATTGAAATTGGCGGAGAAATTAATTGTCCACTTGTATCATAAACACCATTACTAATTTTTGTAAATGTTTGGTTATTGTATTTCACATATTGCAACATGCCACCATAGGCATACTTCCATTTTCCACTATATTTATTTACATCGATCCTAAATTTATTTTCAATTTCTTGCGACCTATATTTTAAAGCTCTGCGGGTTTCATCACCCTCCTTCCCATCTTCCCATCTGTCGAGCGCATTGTCAAACATGTTTCTACTTAAAGAATAGTTTACAAATCCTTGGTACAAACGATGTTTAATAACGGCACCCAAAGTATAATTCCATTGGTTTACGTTTGGACTATTTCTTATAGCATATTCCTTTTCTGGACTTGTAGTTTTAGGAACTGAAAAACTAAAAACATCAATTGCACCAACACCCAAAGTTGTTAAGGTAGTTTTATCATTTAATTGAGTAGTAGTTTTATATTGAAAATCCCAGTAATTAGGACGAATAGGCAAATCGATAGCCATAAATAAAAATTGCAAATAACTTCTTCTTGCAGAGGCTAAAAAAGTAGTGTTTTTAGATATTGGACCGTCAAAAGTGAGCGCAAACTCCGAGGCACTTAAACGCATATTACCCTGTAAATGCTGGTTGTTTCCTTCTTTTTGTTTAAATGTAAAAACAGAACTTAAGGCATTGTCTACACGTGCACCAAAACTACTAGAAGCCAAGGTTACATCTTGAATAAAACTAACATTTAATATACCTTGAGGTCCACCAGAACTTCCTTGGGTAGAAAAGTGATTAATTACAGGAATTTCAACTCCATCTAAATAAAATACATTTTCATTAGGTGCTCCACCTCTAATAATAATATCGTTTCTAAAGCTTGCGCCGCCTGTATTTCCGCCTACACCTGGCAATGCTTGAATTACGCGTGAGATATCAAAATTTCCTCCTGGATTACTCTTAATTTCTTCTGCACTTAAACTTTGAATTGATAGCGGCGTTTCGGTTTTCTTTCCAAATGTTCTACTCTTAATTACCAATTCATTTAAATTTTTTAACTCGGGTTCCAACTCAATAGTGACATTTAAAATATTTCCAGTTGTAACTACAAGGTTATATATGGTTTTGCTTTGATAGCCTACAAATTGGATTTTTAGGTTATATGATTTAGTTGTAATTCCTTTCATTTGAAAACGGCCATCTAGGTCTGTTTGTGCACCATAATTGGTGCCTTCAAGCAAAACAGTTGCCCC
>CAIYNF010000104.1 GCA_903927505.1 uncultured Bacteroidota bacterium
CATTGGCGCTTCACCCTTAAGAAATAGAATTTGGGTAGATGCCTGGATTAAATCCTCCGACTTGTATGATGGCATAATGCTGCAGCCAAAGGCCAAAATATACAACCAAGAACGCAAGACAATTGGCAAGGTTGTTACTGGCTTTAATCCGTTAAAATTATTAGAGGTAAAAGACAGTTTAACGCATATTGTAATTGCTGGTTTCCTAGAAAAATCATGCACAGATAATACTTTTATTGCAGAGGAAGAACTTGGTAAACTATTAGACGAGGCGGCAGAAAACGAGAAGTTTAATTATTTTGAAGCTTTCATTAAAAAGTATGAATTAAGCCAAACCATTGAAAGCAACCAATACACTTCCTATTTATTGGTTCAACCCAATTTTACGCAACAAATACTAGAGCCAAGGCTATTGATGGTATTTTACCAAGGGGAATTGATTGCCATTTTTTATACCAGAGAATTACGCGTTAAAAAATATGATTCCATTGAAATGGGAACGCAATTTAAAATGATTTACAACTCTAAATTTAGCGAACATACCAAACAAGAAATGGTTGGTATCTATAAAAAGAAATTACGATAACTCACAGCCCTTCTTATTCACTACCCAATTTATTATCATTGCAGTAACAATGCAGCACCAAGACAAAATTTATATAGCAGGACACAGAGGAATGGTTGGATCGGCCGTTCATAGAAAATTAACACGAGAAGGATTTACCAATATTGTATGTAGAACTTCTGCAGAACTAAACTTAACAAACCAAGTGGATGTGGCAAATTTCTTTGAAAAAGAAAAGCCAAAATACGTATTCTTAGCAGCGGCAAAGGTAGGCGGCATTGGTGCTAACAATACTTACAGGGCACAATTCATTTACGAGAATTTGATGATTCAAAACAATATCATTCATAACAGCTATTTAAATGGCGTGGAGAAATTGATGTTTTTTGGATCGAGCTGCATTTACCCCAAATTGGCCCCGCAACCATTGCAAGAAGAAAGTTTGCTTACGGGTATTCTAGAGCCAACCAATGAGCCATATGCCATAGCAAAAATAAGTGGCATTAAAATGTGCGAGGCATACCGCGATCAATATGGCTGTAATTATGTTTCTGTGATGCCAACCAATTTGTATGGGCCAAACGACAATTACCATCCAGAAAATGCACACGTTTTACCCGCACTAATTAGAAAATTCCATGAAGGTAAACTAGCCAATGCCCCATTTGTAGAAGTTTGGGGTTCGGGGAAGCCCTTACGCGAATTCTTATTTGTAGACGATTTAGCAGCAGCAGCATTTTTGTTGATGCAAAACTATAATGAAAAAATGTTCTTAAATATTGGCAGCGGTGAAGATTTAAGTATTAAGGATTTAGCACTTCTCATTAAGGGAATTGTGGGTTTTGAGGGAGAATTAAGGTTCAACCCTGACAAACCAGATGGCACTCCAAGGAAATTAATGGATGTAAGTAAAATTAAATCTTTGGGATGGAATCCATCTGTAAGCCTTACAGATGGTATAAAAATGGCTTACCAAGACTTTCTTAGCCGCGCTTAAAAAAGTTTTAAAAAAATACTTCTTCCCATTTTGCGACAAAAACCCCATATTTGTACTTCGATTCCAAGATATGGCAAAAACAAATCCAAAAATCTTCGTTGTAGAAGATGATAATTGGTATAGAAATTTTCTTACCTATTCATTGCAACTCAATCCCGATTATGAGGTAATTGCATTTGAAA
Organism: uncultured Bacteroidota bacterium; assembly: GCA_903927505.1. GTDB lineage: Bacteria > Bacteroidota > Bacteroidia > UKL13-3 > UKL13-3 > B1. Next base: position 1,745 of record CAIYNF010000104.1, read on the forward strand.
ATGCAAAAGATTGCCTGAATAATTTACATCAAAAACCAGATGTAATTACCATTGATTATTCTTTACCAGGAATGAATGGTTCGGAATTAATTAAAAAAATAAAAGAGGCTGATGAGCAAATTCAAATTATTGTAATTTCTGGGCAGGAAGACATTGGCACTGCGGTTGAATTATTAAAATTAGGCGTATTTGATTATTTAATTAAAAACGAAGACACCAAGCACCGCCTGCTCAATTCTGTTCAGAATGCCGTGATAAACATTTCATTGAAAACTGAAATTATAGAATTAAGAGAAGACCTTGGCAAAAAATACGACTTCTCTAAATCGATTATAGGGAACAGTGATGCCTTAAAAAAGACTTTTGGCTATGTAGAAAAAGCTTCCAATAGTAAAATTACTGTTTCAATAACAGGTGAAACGGGCACAGGAAAAGAGTTAGTTGCAAAAGCCATACATTATAACAGCGACAGAAAGAAAGCGGCCTTTGTTGCCGTAAATGTTGCGGCAATTCCCAAAGATTTAATAGAAAGTGAATTATTTGGACATGAAAAAGGCTCCTTTACAGGTGCAGATGCCAGACGAATTGGGAAGTTTGAACAAGCCATAAAAGGAACCATATTTTTAGATGAAATTGGAGAATTAGATTTCAATGTACAGGCAAAATTATTGCGTGTTTTACAAGAACGTGAAGTAACAAGAATTGGCAGTAATACGGCTATTCCAATTGATGTGCGTATTATAGTAGCCACTCATAAAAATTTAGCACAAGAAGTTCAAACAGGTAAATTCAGAGAAGACCTTTATTACCGTCTATTGGGTTTGCCAATTCATCTACCACCCTTAAGAGATAGAGGCAACGATGTAATTCACCTTGCCAAATATTTTATTGATGATTATGTAAAAGAAAACAAATCAGGTAAAATTATTATTAGCAATGAAGCACAAAAAAAGTTGCTTGATTACTCTTTCCCTGGTAATATCAGAGAGCTAAAAGCAATAATTGAATTGGCTTGCGTACTCTGCGACAATGCCACAATAGAAGTAAAAGATATAACCTATCACTCAGAAAAATCTATTAGCAATATATTGTCTCAGGAAATGAGTTTTGATGATTATTCTAATTTAATTATAAAGCTCTTTTTAGATAAATACGATGACAATGTAATTACGGTGGCTAAGAAATTAAATATTGGAAAATCCACTATTTATCGCATCATGAAAACAGATTCTTTCCAAAAAATATATAAAAAATAAAATTCGAATTACCCCATACAATGAAGAAGACTTTATTAGCGCTCGACGATGAATTAAGTATCTTAAAAATTCTCGACTTTTATTTTAACAAGAACTACAATGTTGTTGCCAAGCAAAACGGAAAAGAGGCATTAGAATGGATGCAGCAAGGCGTAATACCAGATGTAATTATTGCAGATGTAAATATGCCTGAAATAAATGGCTTAGAATTTATTAGGCAAATAAGAAGTAGTGGTTTTTTTAGAGATGTGCCACTTATAATGCTTTCTGGAAATGAAGGTACCAC
>CAIYNF010000105.1 GCA_903927505.1 uncultured Bacteroidota bacterium
TGAAACAATACTTGGCAACAATACCAAATTGGTATTGCGGCAGAGCGACATATTACTTGGACGGTTTATAATTGGTAAAGCTTTTACTACCACATCCATGGTATCTACATACGAGCAGGTTACGCCACCATAGGTTATAAAGCCTGTTACTTGGTAACTGGTATTGGCTGGTGGAGATACGGCAAGAGCAGCGTTACGACTCAATACAATTGTTGGATCTGTAATGGGAATTTGGCGCCATTGAAAACTATCTATGGCAGCGGTAATACCACTGGCTACAATATTTATTGGCGGATCGTTAAAACAAATGGTACGGTTTGGACCAGCGCTTATTGGAACCTGTTGGTTTACATAAATCATAGAAGTATCAAAGCGGATACAGCCCATGTTATCTGTTTTTCTTACTACATACCTGCCACTGTCTTGTGGAATAATTTTTTGTAGCAATGAATCGCTCAATACAGGTGAAACAGGTGATTTTGTCCAACGCCAAGCACTTACTGAATTTAAGCTATTACCCGCATCCAAGGTATCGCGGCCAGAGAAACAGAAACGCACACTTGCTGGCAATTCTTTTAGCGGCAAATTGCGCGTAAAGACATTAAAAGTAGTTGAGTCTTTACAACCATTTAAATCTTGGATGATAACTTTATAAGTAGTGGTAACTCCTGAGGTAGCAGGGTTAATAGTGCAGTTTGAATCTACACCAAAGCTTCGAATAATGGTGTTTGAGAAAATATTACCACTGTAGAAGGTATAGCGGTAACCTAAACCAAAGGGGGTTCCCCAATGCCCCATTGCAGGAACAGATACAGGCACGCCAAAACAATTAAAGGTATCACGAATGGCAACATCAACGGGTTGAGATACCAAAACCGAATCCCAAATATTATCATTCGGACAACCATTTGGCGTAGGCGGAGGAATGGTGGTTAATTGCAATCGGATTCGATGCCAACCGCCAAGTGTAAACCGATGGTTTGAAACTGTACTCGCATTATAGGTGGTATAAAATCCGGTATTCGGCCCCGTTTCCACCAAAAATTTGGTATAACTATTGGTTAATGGCACATTGTTCATGAGCGTATAACTGAAATCATAATAACCACAATTTTTGTTGGTTTTATTAATTACAGCTACAGGTATCTTGCGCACTAAAATACTGAAAGATCTGGTTACACGCGCAGGAATAGGACAAGCACGGTCTTTGGCAGTAACAACGAAATAATAGGGTAAATTACTTGCCATACTAGCAGGTGGTGTCCAGCAAAAACGCATACTATCAAACTTAGGACCAAGGCTACCTCTATTTGCAGGGTTGTAACATTTTACAAATGTTGCTCCATTACCGGTAAGGTTACTTGGTGCATTCCAGGTCATATCAGTTGAGTCGGTTGCTGCGGTATTGTCCCAAGCAGAAACCATAAAACATATTTGTTGACCCGCACAAACTGAATAAGAAAAATTAGGTTGAGGTGTGGTAAGCGTACCATCATTATTCCAAGTTCTTAAAACCGGTGGATTGTTATTCGGGCAAAACTGACTATAAAACTGAATGTCACGCCTTGTAATACCCATTAGCGTAGGCACGCCACTAATGGTTTTCCATTGCTTCACCTCAATAATAAGGTTCGCCACAAAGTTTCCCATTGGCCTAAAACGTAAATCCCCTGTAACAGCATCAATACTAATACCGGTTGGCGGCAAAGCTGGTGGTGATTGAATAGGAGCACCCAAATAAGGCAAGGGAACAGATGAACTATAGGGAGAAACATAGGACAATGGAGAACCAGGTCCGCCTAATGATTGACCAAAAGCATAACTCAATGAGTCGCCATCTGGGTCAATTGCACCTAAGTTATACGTAAAATCTTGACCCGCACAAGTAACAGCAACTGGGTCATTGGTGAATGTAGGTGATGAGTTACATGGAGTGGCGCAACGGTTAATGATTGCCTCTGTATAAAAATTTTGTCCGCTCGGTGAAACCAAAGTGGTTATAGCTGCATTTCTGCAACAAGTACTCCAACCCACACTCACTAGACAGCAACTAGCTGGCAAGGAACTTAAATTAATTTGACCTGTAAATGTGTAAACTTCAATACCAGGAGCAAATGTACCTGGGGTTCTGCTTCCACAATTGCTACAAAGCGATTTTTGAACAGAGCAAAGTTGCACAACGTCAAAACCGCTCACGGAAGTTACAACAGATAAGTTCTGGGTACCAAAGCCAACACCTGCACAAGGGCTTGGTGGCATTCCCGAACCTACAGGCGCAGCAGCACCAAATATATTAATTGAAATTCCACATGATGGGCTTAAGCTTGTTGGACAATTTGCACAAATTTCAATACCCTGGCAGTCACGGTAAAGTTTAAATTGCAAATTGTAAACGCCTGGAGTTCCAGAGCAAGTGTAAGCCACATCAGATCCTACAACGTGGGAGGCTTTAACTTGAGGAACTTGAATAAACAAAACAAAAAGCGCTAAACCCAAGGTTAATAGCCATTTTTTGAAATGGTTTTTTTGTAGATGTATAGTGTTCATAAAAACTAATTTTCTAGATTGTGTTCTCAAAGATATAATAGAGCAACTTAAAAGTTTCTTAAAATTGCCATAAGTTTGGGAAAATAATGCTTTTTAGGAAAAGTTTAAGAGTTATGATAAGAAAAAAATAAATTTTACATGGAAATTTCATACAAAGGAGCTGAAAGCAAGAAAATATACGACGCCAATTCAAGCAGATGGCATGGTGAAAATTATGAGTTATTGGACCTCATTTTTCCCTTTGTTTTTAATCCAGATAAAATAAATAAAAACAGAACAGATTTGCTTCGTTATAGGCAATTTTTGCCTATAGAAAATGCGGATGATTTTATAACTTTTTCGGAGGGTTTTACGCCGCTCATTCCTGTTACATTTTCAAATGGCTTAAAAGCAGAAATTAAACTGGATTTTTTATTCCCAACAGGCAGTTATAAAGACCGTGGATCTATGGTTTTATTGAGTAAAATTAAAGCTTTGGGGATAAAAAAAATTACGCAAGATAGCAGCGGAAATGCGGGTGCTTCTGTGGCAGCATATGCAGCCAAAGCTGGCATTCAATGTGAAGTATTTTTGCCTGTTGAAACACCCTTGTCTAAAGTCGTGCAAATACAAGCATTCAATGCTTTGGTTCAAAAGATAAATGGCAATAGAAAAGAAACGGCTGCAATTGCATTTGAAGCAGCCAAATCTAATTATTATGCAAGCCATTCTTTTAATCCCTATTTTTTCCAAGGCACAAAAACATTTGCCTACGAAGTAATGGAACAGTTAAATTGGAAAACACCTGATGCCGTTATTTTACCTGCCGGAAATGGCACCTTGCTTTTAGGTTGTTTTATTGGTTTTTCAGAAATGTTTCAAGGTGGAGCAATATCCAAAATACCAAAACTCATTGCTATCCAATCAGAAAATTGTGCACCCCTTGTTCAATTAAAAAACAATACAAATTTTAACATACAAAACTATATTCCCACAGATACCTTGGCAGAGGGCATTGCAATTCCAAATCCAATTAGAGCCAAGCAAATGCTAGCCGCTGTTCAAGATTCAAATGGTGAAATTATTACAGTAAATGAATTTGAAATAATTGAGGCCTGGAAAGAAATGGCTTCAATTGGCTATCTCATTGAGCCAACATCTGCAGCCACAATTGCTGGATTATTAAAATATGGTTTGGGTTCGAATCAAACAGAAAAAATTGTGAGCCTATTTTCCGGAACAGGCTTAAAATCAATGGATAAAATTCAAAAAATGCTAAATAAGTGATGCAAACTAGCAAAATATAAAACGCATTACAGGAGCAGAAATGAATCAAATGAATAATAATTAAGGTGAAATGAAAGAACCTGATTATATTTACCTCAAATTTTTGAACCCATAGCTCTCGCATGAAGAAGTTTCTGTTTTTTTTCCTCCTTGGTATTGCTGGCCTAAATTTAAAGGCACAGATAATTGATGAAATTGTAGCTGTTGTGGCCGACAAAATTATTTTACGATCCGATATTGAAATAGCATTTGAACAAGCCTCTAAAGAAATGGGGTTTAACCACGATTCAATTAAGTGTATTATCCTTGAACAAAAACTCATTGAAAATTTATTGATCATAAAAGCACTGGTTGATTCATTGCCAATAAGTGAAGAAAGAGTAGATGCAGAATTAGATGAACGCATTCGCTATTTTGCCCAGCAATATGGCGGGGAAAAGGCGCTTGAAGAAATATACGGCAAAAGCATCACAGAAATAAAAGCTACAAATAGAGAGCGAATCAGAAACAACCAATTGGCATCTTCTATGATGTCGAAAATTGTAAAAGATGTAAAAGTTACACCAACTGATATAAAGAATTTTTATAATGAAATTCCTGTTGACAGTTTGCCCTATTACTCTTCAGAAGTTGAATTGGCACAGATTGTTTACGAACCAAAAATTAGCAAAGAATCAAAAGCTGCTGCACTAGAAAAAATAACAGAACTTAGAAGAAGAATTGTGGAAGATGGAGATAAATTTAGCACCCTCGCCCTCATTTATTCAGACGATAAAGGCTCTGCCGTAAAAGGTGGTGAACTCGGATATTTTGGCCGAGGAATGATGGTGCCCGAATTTGAAGGTGCTGCTTTTCGCTTAAAACCAGATAGTATTTCAAAAGTTATTGAAACCAAATACGGATACCACATCATTCAGGTTATTCAAAGAAAAGGAGATGAAGTAAATGCGCGACATATTTTAATTATGCCAAAAATTTATGCCTCCGATATGGAATTGGCTCGTCAGAAATTGGATAGTATCATCCAATTGGTTAAAATGGACTCTATGAAGTTTGAAGATGCCGCGCGCAAATTCTCAGGCGATGAAACAACTAAAAGTAGTGGCGGGTTTATTGGTTCTGGAGGACTTGGCAATACCCATATTCCAGTTGATGAATTAAGCAAAGAATTAAATATCAACGTGCAAACTATGGAAGTAGGCGATATAAGTGAGCCAGAACTCATTACCCTTCCTGGACCAGATCAAAAGAAAGCTTGGCGTGTGTTTTATTTGAAGAGCGAAACCCCGCCGCATAGAGCAAATTTAAAAGACGATTACCAAAAATTACAAGCTTTGGCATTCGATAAAAAACAACAACAAACCAAACTCAAATGGATGGAGCGTTACCGCAAACAGTTCTATATTCAAGTGAATGGAAACTATGCTACCTGCCCGCAAATAGCTCCATGGATTCAAAATAAATAGCCATTATGTTATCTTACGCAAACGATGTTGAAGCGGCTAATGCCCTTTTCAAAAAATACAAAGAACTAAAAGCAGAAATAGGAAAAGTAATTGTTGGTCAAGACGAAGTTGTTGACGCAGTGCTCATCTCTATATTTTCAAATGGCCACTCCTTGCTCATTGGCTTGCCAGGATTAGCCAAAACACTGCTTGTTAAAACAATTTCGGAAGTTTTAGATTTACAATTTAGCCGCATACAATTTACGCCAGATTTAATGCCTAGTGATATTACTGGAGCAGAAATTTTAGACGAAAAAAGAGAATTCAAATTTATTAGGGGACCCATTTTTGCCAATATTATTTTGGCAGATGAAATAAATAGAACACCCCCTAAAACCCAAGCAGCCTTATTGGAGGCAATGCAAGAAAAAGCTATAACAACAGCAGGTAAATTACACAAACTGGAAGAGCCTTTTTTTGTATTAGCTACACAAAATCCAATAGAACAAGAAGGAACCTATCCCCTGCCTGAAGCGCAACTCGACAGATTTATGTTTAATATAAATCTTGGCTATCCAAGTTTTGAAGAAGAAATTGATATTGTAAAAAGAACTACTGGAAACGAAAAAATTCAATTGAATAAAATTCTTCATGGAAATGAAATTCTTCAATTTCAACAATTGGTAAGAAAGGTTCCAGTGGCAGATAATGTGGTAAATTATGCGGTGAGTTTGGTAAGTAAAACCAGGCCAAATACAAGCTTATCTGGTAAAATGGCAAATGACTTTTTAGAATATGGCGCTGGCCCTCGTGCCGGGCAATTTTTGCTAATTGGCGCCAAATGCCATGCCTTGTTAAATGGCAAATACTCTCCAGATATTGAAGATGTAAAAGCAGTTGCCAAAAACGTTTTACGTCACCGCTTAATTAGAAATTTTAAGGCTGAAGCCGAAGGCATTTCTAATGAACAAATAATTGAAAGTTTCTTGTAAATGAAAATTAATTAAGGCCGTGTTTTTCACGCCATAATTGGTTAAACGACTTATCTGCTATTTTAGGAAATTCCCTTTTTTCGCCCCAATCGTCTTTGTAAAATTGCTTGAAGGTGAAATTCTTTATGCTTGCAGGCCTGTTTAAAGTTTTACGGCTCATCATAAATTTCTTCCAAGTATACCAAGCCAATTTCTCACTTGTTTTTTCAATACCCTGCAATATTCCTTCGTGTCTATTCCGCAATAAATGGTTATGTAAATCTATTTTAACAGGACAAACATCTGAGCATTTCCCACAATTGGTAGAGGCATTACTTAGGAATTGGTGCTCTGAAAATCCTTGTTGAAAAGGGCCGTATACTTGACCAATTGGCCCCCCTTGGGAACTTTGATAGGTATCATTGCCGCCAATCATTTTAAAAACTGGGCAAACATTGCTACACGCTCCGCAATCTATGCAGGTTAAAGCTTGACGTTGGTCTTGTGTAGCCAATAAATTTGACCTGCCATTGTCTAATAGAATAACAATAAACTCAGATGGACCTTCCATATCTTCCCTATAAATAGGGCCTGTTATGGTATTATAAGTGGCCAAATATTGCCCTGTAGAATGTGTGGCATACAAACTAAAAAATAATTCTAAATCATTTATAGTAGGCAAAATTTTATCAATGGATGCAAGCACAATATGTGTTTTTGCAAAAGCAAAACTCAAACGTGCATTTCCCTGATTTTCTGAAATGGCAACCGAGCCTGAATCTGCAATAAGAAAATTTGCCCCAGTGATTCCAATATCTGCTTCAAAAAATTTGCTTCTAATTTCTGCCCTTATATCACTTACCAATTCTTGCTTATCAGCCTCCAACGAAGACTTAATTTTTTTATTAAGTGTTTTAGCTAATTCATCCGCTTTCAAACTTATTGCTGGAGCAATGGGATGGTATGATTTGTTTCCTGTTATATCTAAAATATAATCGGCAATATCTGTTTCCACAACTCCATTTCCTTTGCCTTTCAAATGCGCTAAAAGCCCAATTTCATTGCTTATTCCAGATTTACTTTTGACTATTTTTTTTGCTTGTGTGCGCTTTATAATTGCATCAATTTCTGCTAATGCATTTTGTGCATCAAAGGCCCATACAACTTTTCCGCCTCTTCTAATAATTGAACCTTCAAAATCTACCAAATACTTGTCTAGGTTTTCATTTACTTTCCAACGCGTATAGGCGGCGCGTTGCCTAGCCAATTCTAAATTTGAAAATTCTTGAATTCCCTCCAATCTATTTTCTTCAAAATAATTTAAAACAGGCGTAAGCCTTTGCCTAAATTCTTTATCGGCAATTTTCTGCTGTACTTGTTTTGTAAATATTTCTTGTGGCTGCATTACTGCTTATTAGGCTTTGTTTTGGCGGTTTAGCTGATAGTCCAAAATTAACACTTTATTTATCAATCACAAATGCGCCTAATCCCTGTCAATGAGAATATTGTCAATCAACCTGGTTTTTCCAATTTGAACAGCAACCAAAACAATTACTGCATTATGTTGGAAATGCAACAGCTCCTCCAAAGTGTTTTGGTCGCAAATTTTTAAATATTCTACTGTAAATGCGTTGCTATCAATCTCTTTTAAAGCTTCATTGGCGGCAGATTGCCAAGTTTCTAAAGTCCATAATTGTTTTGCCTTTTTAAGCGCTAAATACAATTGTGGGGCTAATATTCGCTCCATTTCACTTAACCTAATATTCCTTGAACTCATTGCCAAACCATCCTCCTCACGCGCAATGGCACACAAATTAAATTTAATGGTTTGAAAGGCTCTGTTAATTAATGTTTGAACCACCAAACATTGCTGGTAGTCCTTTTGACCAAAAAAAACTTCATCGGGTCGAACCAATTCGAAAAGCTTTTTAACAACCGTTACCACCCCGTCAAAATGCCCCGGCCTACTTGCCCCCTCTAATACATGCAAAAATGAACCATAATCATTGGTATCGTCCTTTCGCAAATCATTGGCATATATTTCATCTACTGATGGATGAAACAATACATCACATTTACTTTCCTCCAATAATTTAATATCGTTGCTGATGGGTCTAGGATAAGTTTCTAAATCTGCTGCTTGGGTGAATTGGGTTGGATTTACAAAAATACTGCAGACCACAATATCGCATTTCTGCTTTGCTTGCGCTATTAAAGATAAATGTCCTGCATGCAATGCGCCCATAGTTGGAACAAAGCCAATTCTTTTATTTTGAGCCTTTTGATTGTCCAAAAAGCTGCGAAGCGCATTTGATTGTTGAAAGAGAATCACTTTATTCTTTGGTTATCAGCCGTATACGTTTTATTGAGTCTGAATTGGGGCGAATATTAAGAAATTTATTAACATTATGCCTAACTTTGCATACTTTTTTTAACCAAAGTGAGTATGACAAAAAAGAGAGTTCTGTTCATTTCTTCAGAAATGACTCCTTTCCTAAAAGTAAGTAGTGTTGGTGAATTGGCTAGAATGTTGCCACAAGCTATTCAAGAGAAAGACAACGAAATTAGGGTTTTAATGCCTCGTTTTGGATGTATCAATGAGAGACGTAATAGGTTACACGAAGTTGTAAGACTTAGTGGAATTAATATTACTATCGATGACAATGACAATCCATTAACCATTAAGGTAGCTTCTTTGCCTGAAGCTAAAATGCAAGTTTACTTCCTTGATAACGAAGACTACTTCCATAGGAAATTTGTTTATACCGACGAAAACAATGCTTTTTACGGTGACAACGATGAACGCACCATCTTCTTTTGTAAAGGTGCAATTGAAACGGTTAAGAAATTAGGATGGCAGCCAGATATTATCCATTGCCAAGGCTGGATGACTAGCCTAATTCCACTTTATCTTAAAACCATTTATAAGGATGAACCTGTATTTCGTTTGGCAAAAGTAGTTTACTCTGTTTTTGAAAATCAATTCGACGAAAATATGGGTAAAGAATTTGGAAGAAAAGCCAGTTTAAATACAATTGATACCAAGCAAGTTTCTTCATTGGCCAACGCCACTTGCTCAGATCTATATATGTCTGGCATTACACACGCAGATGCCGTTGTTAAATCTAGTACCGAAATAGACCCTGAAGTTACTAAGTTTATCAAAAAACAAAAAGGTAAACTTGTAATAGAACATTCAGAAAATGGCGATAATGTTGAAGCATATATAGACCTCTATGATACTTTACTCAACCGCCAGAATTAAGGAAATTTCCTTATTTACTTTTCTTATTCTTAGCCTTTTTTCTTGCAAAAAAGATACCCAGTCTGTGGGGGCTGAGTTTGTGGGCGTGCGCAATCAATTCAATACCGTATTTGACACAAGCCTTGTTCTTAACGCCTATACTGTTCAAATGGACTCCATTGTATCTTCAAGGCTTACAGCAAATGCCTTAGGTGTAATAAACGACCCCTATTTGGGTATTTCTAGAGCTACCTTGGTAACACAATATGGTTTGCCTGGAAATGAATTTACTTGGGGTGGTGCTACTAAATTAGATTCGGTAGTTTTGCAACTCAGATTTAGATCAGGCACCTCAAGCGATGGAACTATTTTGCCAGATTTTCATGGCGATAAAGATGCCATTCATACACTTAAGGCCTATTTACTAAAAGAAAGTTTAAGCATTGACTCGGTCTATTTTTCTACCCGCAAATACCAAACAGATGGCATTGAAGTTGGCTCTTTCACAGGGAAATATAATTTTACAGATTCTGTAACCATTAAATTGGGAACTGAAACAGTTATTATTCCGCCACATATTAGAATAAACATGAACAGCACATTCAATACACTGCTGTTTAATGGTGAGGCAAATGGTTCCTTTTTATCTGATGCCAAATTCAAAGAAACCTATAAAGGATTGGTTATTGTAGATGAGTCGGTATTTGGTTCGGGCCAAGGAGCAATGGTTTATTTAAAATTAAATTCTGATGTAACTGCTTTAACGGCCTTTTATAAAGATTCAATGGCCGCAGATTTCCCAATATTTAGTGGTGTTTCTGGCAGCGAGGCAGCCTATAATTATTATGAGCATACCAATGTGCCATCCCAATTAATTCAAACCGGATTTAACAAAGCACACCGCGATACGGGTTTCGTGCAAGCGCTTACAGGAACTAAATTGAGAATTGAATTGCCTAACTTTTTTGATGTGTTTTCAAATCCAAAAATTGTATTAAACGGCGCTCAAATTATCTTTACGCCTCTAAATGGTTCTTTTAGTACAAGCTTTCCACTTCCTGCAAATATGTCGTTGTTAGGCTCAGATTCTTTGGGTAGAAATCAATTTCTAAAGGACCAAATTTATGAAGGTAGCACCTACTACGGCGGGGTTTTAACAAACAACCAATACAGTTTCAATATTGTTCGTCACTTGCAAAACCTTTTGGATCAATACAAACATGGCTCAAATTATAATTACGGAATGAACTTAATTATTAGAGCTGATGACCCTGTAACTGCGCAAAGGGCCATTTTAGATACGCGCAAAAACAATGGAAGTTTCAAATTAAAACTCACCTATACGGTAATAAAATAGTCTCTCGTGATAGCATTCTTTAAGCCCAATACCAGTACATTTCAAATTGCAGAAATGCAATTACACCTCAAACAAATAGGCTTCGAATCATACCAGATTCAGAAGTTGGGTTTGTGCATGATTCCTAATTTAAAGAACCCTGCAAGCCTTGAGTCGTTTAATTTTATAGAAAGCATCAAACAAATTGATACACCCTATCAATTAGCTTCTTTAGAATTTAAAAAAGAAACTAATTTCTCTGTAAAGGATGTTCAAATTGGAACCAATTTTGCCAATATAATTGCGGGCCCATGCAGTGTAGAAAGCGAAGAACAGATTTTCGAAACAGCTGCTTTTCTGCATAAAAACAATATCAAGTTTATTCGTGGAGGTGCTTATAAACCCAGAACTTCACCTTACTCTTTCAGGGGTTTGGGAAAAGATGGTTTAAAATTATTGGCCGAAGCTGCAAAAAAATATGAGCTAAGAATTGTAACCGAATTAATGGATTTAAGTCTGTTAGATGAAGTTGCTGCTTATTCAGATATCATTCAAATTGGCAGTAGAAATATGGCCAATTTTTATATGCTGAGCGAATTAGGCAAAATCAATAAGCCTATCCTCTTAAAAAGAGGCATGCAAGCAAAAGTTAACGAATGGCTTTTGGCTGCAGACTATGTAATGAGTGGCGGTAACGAAGAAATTATTTTATGCGAAAGAGGAATCAGAAGCTTTGATCCAGCAAGCAGAAATGTAATGGACGTAGCCGTAATTCCTTTGATACAATCTTTAAGTCATTTGCCAATTATTGCCGATCCAAGTCATGGTACTGGCGATGCTTTCTTAGTTCCAACATTGGCCAAAGCAAGTATGGTAGCCGGCGCTAATGGATTAATGATAGAAATACATCCCAATCCATCAAAGGCACTCTCAGATGCACGCCAGGCCCTCAGCTTTGACGCATTTGAAGCTTTATTGGCCGATTTAGAAACACTCAAACCTGCCATTAATAAACCCATAGACGCCACTTACTCAGTTGCTATTTAAATTCAAATAATTTCTTAAATTTACCCCAATATGTGTGGAATTGTTGCTTATATCGGATACAGGGAAGCCTGCCCAATTATCCTTAAAGGTTTAAAACGTTTAGAATATCGTGGCTACGATAGCGCTGGTGTTGCCTTACTTGGAGAAAACAATGAAATGAAGGTCTATAAAAAGACTGGAAAAGTTTCAGATTTAGAAAATGAAATAGGAGACAGAGATACCTCTTCCCATACCGGAATGGGGCATACCCGTTGGGCCACACATGGTGCTCCAAATGATTTAAATGCTCATCCACATCTTTCTGGCGATGGTACTTTTGCCATTATTCACAACGGAATTATTGAAAACTATTCTTCGCTAAAAGAAATGCTCATCCTACGTGGGCATGTTTTTAAAAGTGAAACCGACACTGAAGTTTTGATTCACCTTATTGAGGAAGTTTTCAAAAACAATAAAGTAACATTTGAAGAAGCAGTGCGGATGTCGCTTACCCAAGTAATTGGAGCCTACGCCATTGTTATCCTTTCAAAGGACAATCCAAACTACCTAATTGGCGCCAAAAAAGGCAGTCCAATGGTAATTGGTATTGGCGAAAACGAACATTTTATTGCCAGTGATGCCACGCCAATTGTTGAATATACGCGCAATGTGGTTTATATTCAGGATGGGGAAATTGCCATCATTGAGGGCAGTAATCTTACCATTAAAACAATCGACAATTCTGTTAAAACACCTTACATTCAAGAGATAGAATTCAACTTAGAAAATATTGAAAAAGGCGGCTACGAGCATTTCATGTTGAAGGAAATTTTTGAGCAACCAAGAAGTATTTTAGATTCATTCAGAGGTAGAATTCACTTGCCAGATGCACGCATCACCATGGCAGGTATTGATATGTTTGAAGACAAACTTAAAAACATAGATAGAATAATCATTATTGGATGCGGAACTTCATGGCATGCAGGTTTAGTTGGAGAATATTTGTTTGAAGACATTGCCCGTGTTCCTTGTGAAGTAGAATATGCATCAGAATTCCGTTACAGAAATCCTGTTATCAAAGAATCTGATTTTGTAATTGCTATTTCTCAATCTGGTGAAACTGCCGATACTTTGGCTGCCTTAGAATTAGCGAAGAAAAAAGGAGCAACTATTTTTGGAATATGTAATGTGGTTGGTGCAAGTATTCCAAGATATACAGATGCAGGAGCCTATACGCATGCCGGACCAGAAATTGGAGTGGCATCTACCAAAGCATTTACCGCACAGGTTACGGCATTGGTTTTAATGGCGCTCTCTATAGCGCAGAAAAAAGGAACCATAACCAGCGCACGTTTACACGAATTCCTTACCGAAATTGAAACCATTCCAGGTAAAATAGAAAAGGTTTTAAAAACAGATGAACAAATTCAAGCAATTGCAGCAGAATTAAAAGATTGCAGAAATGCCTTATACTTAGGTAGAGGTTACGGTTTTCCAGTTGCTTTAGAAGGTGCATTAAAACTAAAAGAAATTTCATACATACACGCAGAAGGATACCCAGCGGCAGAAATGAAGCATGGCCCTATTGCCTTAATAGACGAGGAAATGCCTGTAATTGTAATTGCTACCCAACACAGCAACTACGAAAAAGTGGTGAGCAATATTCAAGAAGTAAAAGCAAGAAAAGGTCGTGTAATTGCCATAGCTACAGAAGGTGATACCCATATTAAAGGAATGGCAGACCATGTAATTTATATTCCTCATTGCGAGGAAGCTTTATTGCCATTAATTGCAACCATTCCATTACAATTACTCTCCTATCACATTGCAGTACTTAGAGGCTGTAACGTAGACCAGCCAAGGAATTTGGCTAAATCGGTTACGGTAGAATAATAAAAAAGAAAAGCATTCCAGATGGAATGCTTTTCTTTTTTATATGCTTATAAAATCAACACTATAAATACAAGGAATTGGAATTTGTAAACCAATTTTAGTGTACACAAATCCTTCATTTAATGCAATAATATTGGTTTCAATTTTATAAAATTGATCCCCATTCTTTAGGATAATAAAGGTAGCATGATTTCCTCCTTTTCCTAAAGCAATAGCCTTCTCTAAATTAGTATTCCTAACCCTTTTGTCTTCACCTTCAGTTAATACATCTTCAGGAGAAAATTGAATTGATTTTATTTCATCAAGGGTATTGGATTCCATACCTCGGAAGTTATTTAATGTGTAGGGTATTTTCATTGTGCCTCAATGTTAAGTATAAAAATCATACTAATTTTATTTTATTGAATGGCGTTTAATTCCCATGTTGTCTAAATTAAAATAAACCATAAATTGTCCCATTTTGAACCATAAAACTTTTGTCCAAAAGGCCCGAAACCGCTGAAAATAAAGCAATTTATTTATTTGGACCTAAGTTTGTTTATTGCTACCTTTATTTAGCAAAAGACTGAAATGTTTCAAGGATTCATAAATCGATTATATCGAATGAAGATAGGTATGCGTACCGCTTTCAGTTTTTTAGCTGTTATCTTGGTTGTGCTTGCCTTTTCCATAAGTTCCATCGTTCTTCTACAATACGGCAAGAACATAGATTTAAAAATTGCCAATAATTTTGGTCCTGTAGTTAATGCTATTAAAGATTTTGAATATACCATTGAAGAGACTTCCAGAATCTGCAAAGACCTGAGCATACAGGCAGATGAAAACAGAAAAAATCACCTACACAAAATTATCAACCGCGTTTACCCCAAACAAAAATTAACCGTTATTGGCCTTTGTCAGGAACCTGGCTTGGCCGAAATAAAAAAGAAAGTAATTAGCGCCGATAAAAAATTTGAAAGTGCGAAATATCTTTTATTAGAATTCCTACAATTAATTGATTCTACTGGTGCTTACAACAATCCAGAAATGATGCAAAAAGCACAAGAATTAAGGAACCAAGTTGAAAAGGAAAATCTTGCTATTAAAGTTATTTTAGATGAAACAAGCTTGGAAGCCATCAGCGTATTCAATAAACTAACTGCCCAAAAATTTGCCAGCTACCGAATGCTATCTTACCTTCTATTGGTAATGATAGTTGTTATAGCCGTTGTTGGCATGCTATCAATCTTACTAACCAATTTAACCATTATAAAACCTATTAAAGAATTAAACAAAATTCTAAATGAAGTTGGCGAGGGTAAAATTGTAGCCATTGAAAATCAAATTAATAGAAACGATGAAATTGGGGATATGATAAGCTCCGCTCAGCGGGTTGTTAGAGGTTTTAAGGCAAAAGAATTGGTGGCAAACGCCATAGGAAAAGGAGATTACGAAATTAGAGTACCCCTACTTAGCAAAAAAGACCGCCTTGGAAGAGCTATCTCCGAAATGCGTGACAACCTCAAACGTTCTAAAATTATTGAGGAAGAAAACATCAAATCTTTAGAAGCCTACACAATTAGGCTAGAAAAGAAAAACAAGGAATTAGACCAATTTGCCTATATCACCTCACACGATTTAAAAAGTCCTTTGCGTGGCATCAATAATTTAAGTGCTTGGATTGAAGAAGATTTGGGCGAACACCTCTCCGAAGAGTCTGCAGGTTATTTCAAATTATTGAGAGGAAGGGTGCATAGAATGGAAGACCTCATTAACTCCATACTTAGCTATTCAAGAGCAGGAAAAACAATAGAAAACCAAGAAAAAACAAATACACAAGATTTGGTGTATGCAATTTTAGAAAAAACAGAAATGAAAGCAAATACCCGCGTTTTAATTGACGAATGTTTGCCAGAAATTACTGCAAATAAAAGGGATTTAATTGCCGTTTTTAGTGTATTTATTTCTAATGCAATTAGACATAATAAATCTCCTGAACCCATCCTAAATATCACTTTTAAAAACCGTGGTGGCTACATTGAATTTTGTATTGCAGACAATGGCCCAGGAATTGAACCAGAATTTCATGACAAAATATTTACCATCTTTCAAACATTGGAAAGAAGAGATGATATTGAAAATATTGGGGCTGGCCTAGCCATAGCCAAGAAAATTGTGGAAGACTATGATGGCAAAATTTGGATCGAATCTCACCCGGGAATGGGCTCACGCTTTTATTTTACTTGGCCCAGTTATATAGCTATTCCGTAGCTTAAAATAAGTTTACCTCACATTAACAACATATACCTTGTCCCAGTGCTCCATTTTTTGTATTATTGGGGGTATTGATAATTTTATAATGAGCGACAAATTGGTGAATATTCTCCTGGTGGAAGACGATGAAGTGGATGTGATGAATGTGAAGCGTGCTTTCAAAAAAAACAATATCACCAATCCTCTTTTCATTTGCAATAATGGTGTTGAAGCCCTACAGTTTTTAAGAGGAGAATCAGAAATACCATTAATAGAAATTCCTAAAATAATTCTTTTAGACATTAACATGCCTAAAATGGGTGGGATAGAATTTTTGGGCGAAATTAGAAAAGACGAACATCTCAAAAACATGAGTGTTTTTATTATGACTACTTCCAATGAAGACAAAGACAAAGTAGATGCTTACAACCTAAATGTTGCAGGCTATATTTTGAAGCCTTTGAGCATGGAAAGATTTATTGAAGCAGTATCTACCCTAAACAATTATTGGAAACTTTGTGAGTTCCCAGAAAACTAAAACAATGAGCCTCGACCCGAAAATATCGGAGTATAATTTACTGCTAATTGATGACGATGAAGTAGATGTAATGACCTTTCAAAGGGCATTAAAATCTTCCGAATTATCTCATAAATTAACTGTATGCTATAATGCCAAAGAGGCTTTGGAGAAGATAAAGAAAAACACCTACGATTGTATTTTTCTAGATTACCTCCTTCCTGGCATAGACGGATTGCAACTCTTGCGCAAATTGCGTGAGATGACAGTAAATACACCCGTAGCTGTTCTTACATCACAAGGTGACGAGAAAATTGCTGTTGAAATGATTAAAAATGGCGCATTTGATTATTTCGCCAAAAATGAAATTCATCCAGATAAAATTGCTAAGGTTGTTATCACTGCTGTTCGCCTATGGAACGCAGAAAGAAAAAGGGTAGAAGCCGAAAGAAAAACAATTGAAAACAACAACCGCTTAAACGCAATTTTAGAAAGCACCCGTAATTTAATCTTCGCTTTTGATAGAAACCTAAATTTAATTTCTTTTAACAGCGCCTTCAAAGAAAGCATGGAGCACTTGCTGCGCCAAAGAGATGTTATCACGCCGGATATCAATTTGCACGGCATTGCAATTAAAGATGAAATGAAACAATCGCTGCTAAAAAACATCTCTAAATGTTTATTAGGTGAGCAATTTACTGTACTCGAACAAATTAGTTTTAGCAACGACCAAAATAAAATAATTCCTTGGTATGAAACTACTTTTAACCCTATTATTGACAGTACGGGTGAGGTTTCGGGTGTAGCCATTTATTCAAAGGATGTGAGCGAAAACAAGAAGATTGTTTATGATTTAATGCAAGCGAAAAACGAAGCCGTTGCCGCTGTGCAAGCCAAATCAGAATTTCTTTCCAATATGAGCCATGAGATTAGAACACCTATGAATGCCATCATTGGTTTAACTGAATTATTGCTAGAAGAACCATTAGAAATAAGCCAGCTTGAAAATATTAAATCAATCAAATATTCTGCAGACAACCTTTTGGTAATTATCAATGATATTTTAGATTTCGGTAAAATTGAAGCCGGCAAGGTGCGTTTCGAAAATATTAATTTCAATTTGGCCTCGCGCATTGAAGAACTCAGAAAAACATTTGAACATAGAACAAAGGAAAAAGGATTGGCATTTATTGTTGCATACGATAAAAATGTTCCACCAAATATTAAAGGCGATCCATTCAGATTAAATCAAATATTGTTTAATTTGGTAGGAAATGCTATAAAGTTTACGCCTACAGGACATGTTTCTATTTCCATTAAAGTTGTATACATTGATAAAGTAATGTTTTTAGAATTTAATGTAACAGATACAGGTATAGGCATTCCAGAAAACCAACAAGCCAAAATTTTTGAAAGTTTTACCCAGGCAAATGCAGAAACTACTAGAAAATATGGGGGTACCGGCCTAGGACTATCTATCACAAAAAATTTAATTCAATTACAAGGTGGCCGCATTTCAGTTGAAAGTAAGGTTGGTGAAGGAACTAGTTTTATAGTTTGTATCCCTTTTGAAATTGGTTCAACAGAAAAAATTGAACAAGAAAATGAGAAATTAGACCAGTATGCCGATCTGAGCAGACTCAAAATTCTAATGGTAGAAGACAATATCATGAACCAATTTGTTGCAAAACAATTCTTTAAAAAATGGAACAATGAATTGGTTATTGCAAACAATGGAGAAGAAGCCATCCGAATTTTAAAAGAAAGAGACGACCTCGATTTAGTGCTCATGGACCTGCAAATGCCGGAAATGAGTGGGTTTCAAGCAGCAGAAATAATTAGAGGAAATAAAACTGCGGTTTTAAATTCCAATATTCCTATCATTGCATTGTCTGCTGATGCCTTTATTGAAACACGCAGAAAAGTAATTGAAGCAGGAATGAACGACTATGTTACTAAGCCATTTAAACCTGAAGAACTCTACAGTAAAATAATTAAGCATACCAACCAAAACGCAGCGCGATAGATGAGCTTCTACTATAAACCAGAGGAAATTACATTAGAGGCCCTCAATAAAAGAGGTGCTAACACAATGGCCGATTGGATTGGAATAGAATTTTGTGAAATAGGTCCAGATTATTTAGTGGCTAAAATGCCTGTTGACCGCAGAACTGTTCAACCTTTAGGCGTGGTAAATGGCGGTGCTTTTTGTGCATTAGCCGAAACACTTGGCTCTACTGCAGCAAATCTATGTATAGATAGAAGCAAATATGTTTCATTAGGTTTAGACATTAATGCCAACCATTTAAGAAGCGCTAACAAAGGCTTTGTATATGGAACAGCAAAAGCTTTTCATATTGGTAAAAGCACCCAAGTTTGGGAAATAAAAATTACAGATGAAGACCAAAATTTATGCTGTATTAGCCGCTTAACAATGGCAAATGTGCCACTTCATCCAGATGGGAAAAGAAGCGCCTAATTCTTTCGCTATTTTTAGATTACCTCACGCGCAAAAACCTCTTATGGTTATTGGCAACATCAGTGAAAAAATCATTGATTATGCCCTTCTCGAGGAAAATGCAATAGTAATTTCTCCCTTCAATTGCGGACAAAAAGCATTTAGTATTCCCTTCAATAAATTGGAAGAAATAGATGAAAAAAAAATTCCATCGTTCCATTTTAGCCAAAATAAATATACTGCTTTAGGGGAGGAACATTACATTGAAACAGTAGAGAAAGGTATTGAAAAACTTCATGCCAATAAACTCTCAAAAGTTGTTTTAGCAAATACAAAAACAATAAAAAATAGTCGGTTCGAACCGATGCTCTATTTTAAAAAATTAGAAGAAAAATACCCAACAGCTTTTATCTATTTTATTTCAAGTCCACAAACAGGAACTTGGTTTGGTGCATCACCAGAACCACTCGTAAGAACAGAAAACAATCAGCTTCAAACAGTAGCAATGGCAGGCACTTTGGCGCAAACGCCACAAGCAATTTGGAGCAATAAAGAAAGAGAAGAGCAGGCAATGGTATGCCAATACTTAGAAGACAAATTAAGTGCTGCAGCCCTTCCCTTTAAAAAAAATGGGCCATTTAATTATGCAGCAGGTGCACTTACGCATTTAAGAACAGAATATTTTTGTGAGGGTATACCAAGTAATAACAGCATGGCCAAATTTATTGAAGAAATAAATCCAACACCAGCTGTTGCAGGAATACCCAAAGAAGAAGCCATTCAATTTATTGAAAAGGAAGAAGGCTTTAAACGCAATTTATATGCTGGCTTTATTGGCATTAAACAATATAATGAAGCACAGCTTTTTGTTAATATTCGTTGTATGGAATGGCAAAGAGAAACCCTTACGCTATTTGCTGGTGCAGGAATTACAAAGGATTCCAATCCTCAAAGGGAGTGGGAAGAAACACAAAACAAAATGATAACCATGGAGGCACTTATTAATCTACACAACGATTAATAAAATCGTTCATAGGTTTCATTGCTGCATAAGCTTCTAAAATAGATTTCAGGAATTTTTCTGAATACAAATCTGCTACTTCAAATTGTTGCATATAAACAAAGTTTTTGCGCTTTAAATATTCAATTGCAGGATTGTCTATTTCATATCCTTTGGGTGGTCTTACCAAATTGGCGCCGCTTATTCCTCCAAAGTGTTTAAATACCTGCTTATTGTCAACAATTCCTTTCCACTCATCTAAATTATAATCTATTTCTTGTCGAACCGAAGCCAATAATTCTGGACTTGGTTGATAAGAGCCACCTGCTATAAAAATCTCCTTTGGATCTATATGCAAATAATACCCCGCATAATTTGATTTTTTCCCTCCCCTATTCATTAAAGCACCAAAA
This sequence comes from uncultured Bacteroidota bacterium, assembly GCA_903927505.1. Taxonomy (GTDB): domain Bacteria; phylum Bacteroidota; class Bacteroidia; order UKL13-3; family UKL13-3; genus B1. The sequence goes on from CAIYNF010000105.1 coordinate 20,349, forward strand.
TTGGTTTTATAAGGAGATTTATCCTTGCTAAATCTTACATCCTTATTAATTCTAAAAATGCACGCCTTTGCCTCAAGGCCATTTAAGCCTGCATCAATCTTTTGCAATTCAGAAATTAAATTGTCTAAAAAAACTATCCATTCTTTTCTAAGTGCCTCATAAACAGGTCTATTCGCGTCGAACCAATCCTTATTATTGTTCTTATCTACCGCTTTCAGAAAATTAATTAAGCCTTTGAAGTCCATTATCTATAAATAATTTTACCAAAGTTATTCATTTCCTTATTTTTGCCAAGCCTGTTCAATTACAAGCATTCAAAATAATAACATGTTCGATAGAGAAAGACCAAGTTTTGAAGACAGTAATAACGTTACTGTAAAAAGATGTTTTTTTGCCTATGAATGGGCCATCAACTTCTTAAAAGACAAACACACGGCTGATATTGGCTGCGCAGATGGTTACGGAACGCAATTCCTAGCCAATTACACCCAAACAACAGTTGGTGTAGATTACAGCGAAGTAACTATTGCAGAGGCACGCAAAAAGCATGCAGATAAAAAGAATTTATCTTTTGTGTCTGGCAAGGTTCCACCTATTCCTTTGGAAAGCGAAAGCAAAGAAGTGGTAAGTGCTTTTCAATTCATTGAACATATTGCAGAAAGAAAAGCCTTTATGCAAGATGTAAAGCGCGTTTTACAGCCAGGTGGTATATTTCTTTGTACAACACCAAATATTAAAATGAGCATCGCTAGAAACCCTTTTCACGTGCATGAATATACATTTGAGGAAATGCACAAAGAAGCATCAGAGGTATTTGATAGCGTAGCGCTTTGGGGTGTTCAAGGAAACAACAAAGTAAACCTCTATTACCAAGAGAATGCCAAATGGGCTAAGAAAATACTTCGCTTAGATCCATTAGGCTTGCATAAAATTTTACCAGCAGCTTGGCTAGTGGCTCCTTATAATTTCCTAACCAGCATTATGCGCAAGGATTTAAAAGAAAAAAACACAGATACCTTAGCCATTGAAACCAGTGATTTCTTTATGACACAAGATAATTTAGATGCAACCTGGGATATTGTTTTAATAGGATATAAGAACTAAGGACCCAGCAAATCCTAAAATAAAAAAGGCGTAACAGAAATTTCTGTTACGCCTTTTTTATTGATTAAAAATGCTTCAAATAGGAGGCAAAAAATAGGCTGCTTGGAAAACCCAAGCAGCCTTTTTAGTATGTGAGATTGTAGATTAATCTACTTTAGTCACTTTAGTTGTTTGGCTTACACCGTTAACAGTTACATTAACAAAGTAGATTCCGCTACTTAGGTTATTTGTTCCTTTAACTTCATGCAATGCACCACCGTTAGCTACTTTCACTACTTCAGTTGTAATAACACGTCCTTGCATATCAACCAATTCAACTTTAGCAGTAGTAGCTTCAGTAGTTTGGATTGAAACATTAACTGTGTTTACAAATGGATTAGGATATACACTAACCACATCACCATTCATATTGCTTTCGTTCACCATAACTATATTAGAATAGTCGTAGTTACCATCAAAATCAACTTGACGTAATCTGTAGTATAAAGTAGTTGTAGCGTTTTGTACAAATGCTTTTTCATCCATTGAAGCGTAAGCGTTAGTGGTATTTGTAGTACCATTACCTTTTACGAAACCAATTTCTTTGAAGTTTGCACCATCAATTGAACGTTCAACTGCGAAACCTTTATTGTTGATTTCGTTTGCAGTAGCCCATTTCAATTGAACATCACCATTTACATTGTTAGCAGTAAAGAACAACATGTTAACTGGTAATGGATTCGTAGTACTATCACCACCTACACCAAAATCACCAAATACTGTTGCAGCACTTCTGCTTAATACAGGAGCAGCATTAGTTCCAGTAGTAGTAACATGTGTACCATTTGATGTCCAACCAGTAGTTGCGTTAGCTCTGTTAATTAACATTAATTGAGCATAGTTGTTTACCCCTTTAAAGCCAGTAGCATTGTAAGTACCTGTGTAAGTACCTGCAGCCATGTCTGTAGTCATAGACCAGTAACCGTTTTGACCAACTTTGTTTGCAGTTTTACCTGCAGCTAAATCTGTATATGGCAAACCTAAGTTACCAGGAGCACCTACAATAAAGTTTGCAGTTACAGTACCAGCTGCTATTGGGAAGGTAGTATAGTTAACAGTTGCAGTTCTGTTTGCATAACCAGTATCAGTTAATGGGAAACTAACCGAACCGCTTGTGCTATTGAACCATCTTTGTAATGAACCATAAACTTTACCAGAACCAGCAATTACACCAGTTTTAGCAGCATCTGTTCCTGTGGCAAGAACCAAAGAACCAGTTGTAAATTTACTACCAGTACCTAAATCTAATGTATCACTTACAGTAATTACATTGGCAGCAGTACCAGCTACAGTTACCTTGGTATTAGCAGTTAACTGAACAATACGTGAGATAGCAGATGGAACTGCAGTTACACTTATTGGAGAAGTACTATTAAAGATCAATTTATCTGTAATATTAGGAGTTACACGGCTAGGAGACCAGTTAGTTGAAACTCCAGCTACTGTACTGGTAGTACCAGTCCAAGTGTAGGTATCATAAGTAGGGTTACCAATAGTTACAGTATAATCTTCAGTTTCACCCCATGTATAAGTACCACAAGCAGGAGCAGAAGTACCTTCAACATAAACAATACGTAAACGTGTTGCACCTAAGTTAGCAGTCATAGGAACTAAGAAAGTACAAGGAATAACTTGGTTAGCAGTACCTGTAGCGTAAGCAGAAGTAAAGCAAGTTTCACCTGTATCAAATGTTCCATTTTGGTTGTAGTCAATATAAACACCAACTACCTCACCATAGAAACCACCGCAAGTACCTAATGTTACATTCACTGTAGCATAGTCGCCACGTTTAACTGAAGGACCAGCAATACCGCTGTAGTTACCATACAATTGTACAGACGAACCAGCACCAGGTGCCAATGTAGTACAACCTGAAGCATTGCTAAAGCTACCCAATGATACGTTGATAATTTCCTCATCACCAGTTGAAGTAGCAGCAGAAATACAATAAGGAGCACGGATACCGCGACTACCTGCAGGAGCTGTAACAGTTGGCGTTTGAGAAACGCTTGCAACAGTAATAGCAGATACAGTAGCATCTACCGAGTCGCCAATGATTGCACCAGCAGGGATATCATAAGTTAACCAGAAGTAGTTGTTACCATTACCCAATGATTGGTTACCAGTGAAAGAGAAGGTACCATTAGGGCTAGTTACAGCAGAACCTACTTGAACTGGAGAAGTATAAGTTGCGCTAGAACCAGTAAACCATAATTTAGCATTGCTAATATTGGTAGTTGGAGCAGCAGAACCAGTAGTACTAAAGTCGAATGCAGTGGCTGCAATTGGCGCACCTGCTGCACTTGTTACAACTACAACTCTCATCATTTGGTTGGTGGTAGAGCCAGTTTCTACTTTAGATAAATCTAATTGAGCAGAAGTAGAACTTACATAAGTCATAGGAACAGAAACTATCACATTACCTGTAGGGTTATTACTTGAAGGTGTTCTGTAAGTACCAAATACCAAGAACGAATCAACTTTAGCGTCTAAGGTTGCAGCATTTAAGGCAGATGACGAAACATCATAAGCCAACCAGTAGCTATTTGTATCATTTACAGCTGTATCATTTATATAGAATGTAAACTGACCACTTGGAGAGTATACAGTACCTAACAAGTTAGTAGTTGCAAATGCCGCACCAACTGTTTTGTACAATTTAGCTGAAACAATATTACTAACAACAGAAGTACCAGTAGTACTGAAAACAGCTTGCGTAACAATACCAGGGCTACATGGTGAAGCACTTACTTTAACAGGAACACGTAAAATTGGAACATCAGTGGCACCTGCTAATACGCTACCAGTTTGTTGAACAGCCAATGAACTTGTATAAGTTGCAGGACCATTTACGATATTGATATTGTAATCTTCAGTTTCACCCCATCCGTAAGTACCACAAGCAGGAGCAGCAGTACCTTCCACATATACAATACGCATACGGGTAATACCAGGCGTTGCAGTACAAGGGATTGTAATGTTACCAATTACTTGCGCACCAGTAGCACCAGTTGCATAAGTAGAAGTAAATGCATTTTCACCTGTACCAGTAAACAAACCATCTTGGTTAAAGTCAATATAAACCGCAATAACTTCACCATAGAAACCACCACAAGTACCTTTGGTAATTGTAATTGGAGTTGCAATTCCAGAAGGAATGTTTGGCGCAGCTACTGAAGTTGTGTAATTAGCGTAGTACTGATTCACTGATCCAGGACCAGGAGCAACAGTTGTACAACCAGAAGTATTGTTTAATGAACCAAATTGCACACCAAAGATATCTTCATCACCAGTTAAAGTTGCAGTAGAAGCACAATATTGCGCACGGATCTTACGAACACCTGCAGGTGCAGTAACGGTAGGAGTTTGGCCAGTACCACCAATAGTAATTGAGGTAACTTCCGCATCAACTGAATCTAATAATACAGCACCAGCTTTCAAGTCATACGTTAACCAGAAATAGTTGGTATCATTAGCCAAACCTTGTGAACCACTGATGGTATAAGGCAACCAAGAACCTGTAGTAGGTGTGGCAGTTGTATAAGTAGTACCAAACTGAGTAGTAGCAGCAAATGTTGAACTATTACCAGTATAGTAAATTTTAGCATTTGCAATGTTCAATGCATCATTACCACCATAATTGGTTGTTAATGCAAATTGAGATACTGCAACTGGAGATCCAGTTGAACTTCCAACCACCATAATCTTCAACATTCTATTATTAGTTGAACTAGGCTCAACATTAGACAAATCAGGATGTGAAGCAGTTGAAGAAATATAAGTCATAGGAACCGAGATAATACGGTTACCTGTAGGGTTAGAAACAACAGGTGTGCGGTAAGTACCGAAAGTAATTACAGAGTCAAATCTTGCATCTACAACGTGCGCGTTTAATGCAGAAGATGAGATATCATAAGCCAACCAATAGTTGTTGGTATCATTAACAGCTGTATCGTTTACATAGAAAGTGAAATTACCATTTGGCGAGTAAACAGTTCCTAATAAATTAGAAATACCAAAAGTAGCACCACTTGTTTTGTACAATTTAGCAGAAACGATATCTGCACTTGCAGATGTAGAACCCGCAGTATTGAACTCGAACTGTGTAATTAAACCAGGATTACATGGAGAGGCACTTACTTTAACAGGTACTCTTAATACTGGAACATCAGTGGCACCAGCAGAAGTACTTCCTGTAATTTGCATAGCAGTTGTGCTAACAAAAGTAGCAGGACCATTTACGATATTGATATTGTAATCTTCAGTTTCACCCCAAGTGTAAGTACCACATGAAGCAGGAGCTGCACTTGTTTCAACATAAATTACACGCATTCTGGTAATACCTTGCAATGCAGTACATGGAACAGTAATTGAACCAGTTTTCAAAACACCTGCAGTTGATCCAATAAATGAACCAGAGGTATATACTTGCTCATTAGCACCAGTAAATAAACCATCTTGGTTATAGTCAATGTAAATTACCAAGAATGAAGTGTAGTTACCACCACAAGAGCTGGTTAAAACTGAGAATGGCGTTGCAATACCAGCAGGAATATTTGCAGCTGGAACTGTTGCAGTATAATTAGAATACAAGCTCAATGTAGAACCAGGACCACCCGTAGTGGCACAAGATGAAGTTTGGTTAATTGTACCAAATGTTACATTCCAAATTTCCTCATCTGCAGGACTGGTTGCGGCAGAAATACAATAGTCATTTCTAATCTTACGCATACCTGCAGGAGCAGTTACAGTAGGAGTTTGAGAAACTGAATTAACCAATATGGCGGTAAGCTCTGCATCAATTGAATCACCAACAACCGCAGTTGCTTTGGTATCATAAGTTAACCAGAAGTTATTGGTATCATTTGCCAATTGTTGGCTACCTGTAATAACATATGGAGCCCATGCAGCAGTTGTTAAACCTGTTGGGGTATAAGAACCAAATAAAGTAGTAGCTGCAAAAGTTGAACTGTTACCAGTATAATACAATTTAGCATTCACAATATTTAATGTATCCATACCACCACCCGTTGTATTTAAACTGAATGAGGTAGCAGCAATTGGTGAACCAATTGAAGAAGTAATAACTCTGATACGCAACATTTGGTTGTTGGTACTATTAGGCGTTGCATATTGGTTAGTTGGATGACTTGCTACAGATGTAATATAAGTCATTGGAGCAGTTACCACTAAATTACCTGTAGGGTTATTGTTAGTTGGGATTTTGTATGCACCCAAAGTTTGGATACTGTCTATACGGGCATCTAAGAAGTTACCATTGGTAGCAGAACCAGAAACATCATAAGCCAACCAGTAATTAACGGTATCACCTACATTTCTGTTTACAGTATCTGTAACAGCAAAGTTAAACTGACCAGATGGAGAATAAACTGTGCCAATTAATTTAGTGGTATTGAAACCACTTGAAATACCAGTACTGTATAATTTAGCTGCACTAATATTAGAAGCTGTTGTGGTACCAATAGTATTGAAGTAGAAATTGGTATTTACACCATTACCACAACCAGTATAAGCAACCTTAACTCTCAATACAGGGAAATCTGTTGCACCTGGAGCAACTGCACCAGTCATTTGCACTGCACTTGAAGAAACATAAGACAATGGTGTAGTGTTTTCGTAAGCACCAATTTTTGGTGGAACGTTGCGCACTACATTGTTAATGTCTGTAGGAACGATGGTTGACATATCAACACCAGTGAAACAAGTTCCAACTTGTAAGTTGGTATTGCTAATAAATTTAGGATCTACAAAGAATGATGAGTCACCACCCGCTGAAGGAGTATTATAGGTGGTTGAAGAAAACTGTGAACCTCTATAAATTGCATTGGTATTAGCAGCACACCAGTAAACATTGTAGTTTACAGAATTGGCTGCAGTAGGAGCAGAATACAAATAAACAGGATTTTGCGTACCTGTTGTAGCAGTATTTGCAAAAATATTGTTCTTAACAATTGCATTACTTGGGAAATAAGCAACCAATGGAGCGTAAGTAGCACCTGTTTGCGCAAAATCCTGGGTTAAGGTATTGTGTAAGAATCTGCAATAAGTTGAACTACTTGCGTATAAATACATCGCAACATTTGTTGAATTAGTTGTTCTTCCTACCACATTGTTAATTATATCTACTGGAGCTGTACCAGTACACATGTATAAATACATACCATAATAATAGCCACCATCAACCCTATTACCAATAATTCTGGTAGCATTTGTAGAAGTATTATAGCAGTAGTACATATATACACCATAACCATATGTGTTACCTGGAACAAATACTACATTGTTATTTAATAAATCAACTTGGTTATAGATATAGTAAATATACATACCCATATAATATGGATTATTAACTGTATTACCTCTAATTTTAAAGTTTCTATTATAAGATGCGTTACCAATTGTATTTCCATAAATACCAATACCATAGTAACCATAGTTTACTATATTACTATCTACCGTAATTGAATCCATGTTATGGTTAGTTAATCCAAAACCACCAGCACTTGCAGTAATAGCTATACCATAAGCAGTTGAAGTAGTATTAACCATATTTACAATACATTTTGAAATTGAGCAACCAGTACCACTGTTATTAGAAGCACTACCAACAATGGCAATACCAGTTGCACCTGTTGCTGTATTGTTTACGGTTAAATTGCGTATGGTAACATAATTTGCTCCATTTACCAAGAAAGTGGCCTGACCAGTAACTGCAGAAGTAATGATACGCGTTGCGGCAGTATCACCATTCCATGTAATTGTATTGGTTGCAGAAGCACCAGCAATTGGTCCGTTAATTACTACCTGACCAGCATACGTTCCTGGTAATACTTTAAAAGTTACAGGACCACCAACACCATTTGCTAAATCTGCTGCAGCAGCAACAGGGTTAGGATAGTTACCACCCGCACCAACGGTATATAA
>CAIYNF010000106.1 GCA_903927505.1 uncultured Bacteroidota bacterium
GGTTATCCGCATGATATTAAAGGACAAGGAATTTGGGCCTTTGTAATTTGTGATAGAGAACCGCATTCTTTGGTAGAATTGTATGCCGAAACCAAAGCGCATGTGAGCAAGGTAATTGGTCCTTTTGCCAGACCAGATAGAATTCAAGTAGTAAAGGCATTGCCAAAAACGCGTTCAGGAAAAATTATGCGTAGAATTCTTCGCAAAATTGCAGAAGGCGATACCAGTAATTTGGGTGATACCTCCACACTTATTGATCCAAGTGTAGTTGATTTAATTAAAGCTGGCGCCGACGCAATAAGGTAATTACAAGATTGTTTTTGTAGTGTTATTTCTGCTTCCTTTTTCATAAAATTGCCTACTTTTGCTGCAAATACAACAAATATGAAAACGGTTGATAGCATTAATTTTAAAGGCAAAAAAGCATTGGTAAGGGTAGATTTTAACGTGCCCTTGGATAAAAAAACTTTAGCAGTTACAGACGACGCTAGAATAAGAGCCACTCTGCCAACCTTAAATAAAATTTTAGCAGATGGTGGCGCTTGTATTTTAATGAGCCATTTGGGTCGACCCTTAAAAAAATTAAAAGAAGATGGTACCGTTGATTTTGAAAAACATACCTTAAAAAATACCCTCGCAACTGTTTCTGAATTATTAGGTAGACCCGTAAAATTTGCAATGGATTGTATTGGCGCAGATGCAGTAGAAATGGCTGCCAACTTGCAGGCGGGTGAAGTTTTGTTATTAGAAAACTTACGTTTTTATAAAGAAGAAGAAAAGGGAGATGAAGCTTTTGCAGAAAAGCTGTCTAAACTTGGCAATGTATATGTAAATGATGCTTTTGGTACTGCGCACCGTGCGCATGCATCTACAGCAGTAATTGCAAAATTCTTTCCTACAGAAAAATGTTTTGGTTATGTAATGGCAAAAGAAATTGCCAATGCAGATAAAGTAATTAAACATGCTGAGCGTCCGTTTACCGCAATTACCGGTGGCGCTAAGGTTTCAGACAAATTATTAATTTTAGAAAACTTAATAGAAAAGGTAGACAACCTCATTATTGGAGGTGGCATGGCTTATACTTTTTTAAAGGCACAAGGATTTGAAATTGGTTCGAGCCTATGCGAAGACGACCGTTTAGATTTGTGTTTGGCATTAATTAAAAAAGCGGCTGATAGAGGTGTAAAATTATTGTTGCCAGAAGATTCAATTGTGGCAGATGCCTTTTCAAATGAAGCCAATTGCAAAGCATGCGATAACCAACACATAGAAAAAGGGTGGATGGGTTTAGATATTGGTCCAAAAGCAGCAGCACATTTTGCAGAAGTAATTAAAAGCTCTAAAACTATTTTGTGGAATGGACCAATGGGCGTATTTGAAATGACACATTTTGAAAACGGAACCAAAACCGCTGCTATTGCCGTTGCAGAAGCAACAAAAAAAGGTGCCTTTAGTTTAATTGGTGGTGGTGATAGTGCTGCAGCCGTTGCAAAATTTGGTTTTGAAGACCAAGTAAGTTATATAAGTACAGGTGGTGGTGCGTTGTTGGAATACTTTGAAGGCAAAGAACTTCCGGGTATTGCTGCAATAAATGAATAAGCATTTCGTTGTTTATTTATAGTTTCCTTAAGCGTACTTTAGCAATGCATTTTATTAAAAATTTTTACTTACCGCTTATTTGGGCCTTGTTAAGTCTGTTTGCCTGCGGGGTAAATGGAAAAAGTTTACCTGTTGTTTCTTTTGATATAGGCATAGATAAATTGGCGCATTTTCTCTTGTTTGGCATGCAGGCCTGGTTAATCATTTTTGCGCAATACAAGAGCCGTAAAAGCATTACTTGGCCAATGTTACATTGGGCAGTGGCATTGAGTATTGTTTATGGAATTATTTTAGAGGGCATGCAAGCAACAGTATTTATAAACCGAAGCTATGATTATGCAGATATGTTAGCCAATGCGGCAGGAGCTCTGTTGTGCTATCCTTTGGCCTTTTATAGGTTTCGCTTAAAATAATTTGCCATTGGTATCTGCAGTTGCATTGCCTTTCTTTTTTGGCTTGTAGTATTTTTCAATTTTTTGAAACAATTCATCTGGATTAAATGGCTTGCTAATGTATTCGTTCATGCCACATGCTATAACTTGTGCTTTGGTTTCTGAATTCACATTAGCTGTTAGTGCAAAAATAGGCGTTTGAAATCCTGCTAGGCGCAGGTGTTTGGTTGCTTCAAAGCCATCCATTTCTGGCATTTGAAGGTCCATTAGGATAATATCGTAGCGCTTTTTTTGAACGGCTACCAGCGCTTCTTTCCCATTTACAGCAAGGTCGGTTTGCACCTCCCATTTGTTCAAGAAATTTTTTGCTACCATTATATTCATTTGGTTGTCTTCCACTAATAATAAATTCATTCCTGGAAATCCAACCTCGGTATCTAAATTTTGTACTCTTTTATTTTCTTCTTTGCTCTTATCTATTTTAAAATTGAGGCTGAACCAAAATTCAGAACCTTCATCTTTCTTGCTTTTTACGTGTAATTCAGAACCCAATAATTTCACCAAACTTTTGCAGATGGCTAGACCTAAACCAGACCCGCCAAACTTACGGGTAGTGTCATTAGATGCTTGGGTAAATTGATCAAATAATTGGGGTAAAAATGCTTCATCTATACCAATTCCTGTATCAATAATAGAAAAACGAATTTGTATTTCATCTGCACTTAGGTTTTCTGTTATAGCCTCTACTTTTACGCCACCTGAATAGGTAAATTTTACTGCATTTGAAATTAAATTATTAAATATCTGATTCAGGCGCAATGGGTCGCCAATAACAGCTTTTGGGAAATTATTACTTGCACTTAAATTAAGTTCAAGTCTTTTTTCTTTGGCAGTATTTACAAATGATTTAAGCGTGTTTTGTAAGATATAATACAAATCAAAGGAGCGCTCTTCAATATCAATTTTACCTGCATCTATTTTATTGAAATCTAGAATATCGTTGAGCAGGTACATTAAATTATTGGCAGAATATTTGAGTGCTTCTAAGTTGTCTTTTTGCTCTGCGTGTGCATTTTCATTGATAAGAATATTGATAATTCCAATTACACCATTCATGGGTGTTCTTATCTCATGGCTCATGGTAGATAAGAAAAGGCTTTTGGCTTTAGAAGCATCTTCTGCCTTTTGCAAAGCAATGATATATTCGCTTTCTAATTTTTTGCGATAATCAATATTGCTGTAGGTTCCAATTACACGTGTAGGGTTTCCTTCGGCATCAAATTCTGCTACTTTACCCCTATCCAATACCCAAATATATTCTCCTTTTTTGTTTCTGAGGCGGTA
>CAIYNF010000107.1 GCA_903927505.1 uncultured Bacteroidota bacterium
AGGGGATGCAAAGGTAAGCGCTTTTATTTCTAATGCAAATATTTTTTAAAATATTTTTTTACCTCCGCCCACTTTCATTTCTCATTCTCTCTCTCTAAGGGGCTGCAAATGTACCCCCTTTTGCATATTCCGCAAATATATCTTAACACTAACTTCACAATAACCTGTATTTGAGTAAGAAAAATATTTTACAATGCGCTAAAACACCTTGTTTTCTTGGTATTTTGGGTCGAAACAAACTAAAATAACTTGTTTTTATAGGATGGCCCACGCCCCAAATGGCGGTAAGCTTTTTCTGTAACTTCCCTTCCACGAGGTGTTCTTGACATAAATCCTTCTTGAATTAAATAAGGTTCGTACACTTCCTCTATGGTTCCAGCGTCTTCCCCAATAGCAGTTGCTATGGTATTTAAACCTACTGGACCACCTTTAAATTTGTCAATCATGGTTTTTAAAATGCGTGTATCCATTTCATCTAATCCTTCTTCATCTACATTTAAAGCATCCAACGCAAACTGCGCTATCTCCATAGTAATAGTGCCATCTCCTTTTATTTGTGCAAAATCTCGGGTTCGGCGCAACAAGGCATTCCCAATTCTTGGCGTTCCCCTGCTCCTTCTTGCTATTTCAAATGCCGCTTCTTCGTCTATCAACGACTTTAATATATCTGCGGATCTGCCAATAATGGTTTTCATTAAGGCCTTATCATAATATTGTAAGCGTGCATTGATACCAAAACGCGCACGCAAGGGTGCCGTTAATAATCCGCTGCGTGTTGTTGCTCCTATTAATGTAAAGGGCGCTACTTCAATTTGAATACTGCGGGCATTGGGACCACTGTCTATCATGATATCTATTTTATAATCTTCCATAGCAGAATATAAAAACTCTTCTACTACCGGACTTAATCGATGGATCTCATCTATAAATAATACATCCCCTTCTTCTAAATTGGTTAACAAGCCCGCTAAATCGCCAGGTTTTTCTAATACAGGACCAGAAGTTGTTTTAAAACCAGCTTGCAATTCATTGGCAATAATATTGGCCAAGGTTGTTTTTCCTAAACCTGGAGGGCCATGCAATAACACATGATCTAAGGCTTCTGAGCGCTGTTTGGCTGCAGCTACAAACACACGCAGGTTTTCAATTATCTTCTCCTGTCCGGTAAAATCTTCAAAGGTTCTTGGTCGCAATACCCTTTCAATTTCCTTATCCGGACTGCTTAGGTTCGATTCGTCTGCATTTAAATTTGGATTCCGCATGGTACGAACTTAATTATATTAGAAGAGAGGCACAAATTTTTATACAGGTAATTAATTATTTAAATATTGGCAATTCCATATAGGCAAGCAATTGAAAATGCTTATGTAATTAAAATTGACAGCAAAATTCTCCCAAAGCTTTTATCTTTACAGCAAAATTAAGTTATACAATGAAACAGTTTCTAAAATTTATGTTCGCCAGCTTGTTCGGCTTTATTATTGGTGGTTTTCTTTTGCTCTTCATCTTAATTGGTATTGTTGGCTCTCTGGCCTCCGGCGATTCTAATGAATCTGCTCTGACTATTAAAGAAAATAGCGTATTAGAAATTAACTTAAGTTATATTATTCCAGACAGAACAACCAAAAATCCTTTTGGCAATTTGCCAATTCCAGGTTTGGCTAAAGGAAAGGCTTTGGGTTTAAACGATATCATACATAATATAAATAAAGCTGCTAGCGATAATAATATCAAAGGAATTCTATTAGATGCCGATGTTTCACCAAATTCTTATGGGAATTTAGAAGAAATTAGAAATGCACTTATCGAATTTAAAAAATCGAAAAAGTTTATTTATGCCTACGCCGAAATAATGGATGAACACAGCTATTACGTGGCATCTGTTTCAGATAAAATTTTTCTGAACCCAAGTGGCGAATTGTTGCTTAATGGCTTTTCACAACAAGTATTTTATGTAAAAGGTCTGTTAGACAAATTAGGACTAAAGCCAGAATTAATTCGCCATGGCAAATACAAGGCTGCAGGAGAGCCACTTATTGCCGAACGAATGAGCGAAGAAAATAGAAAACAAATTGAATCCTATATGGGTAGTTTGTACGATCATTTTTTAAATAATATTGCCCTTTCAAGAAAAAAAGATGTTGCAGAAATGCGCAGCATTGTAAATGAACTTAAAGTTCAAAGTGCCCAAGATGCGGTTAACCTTAAGGTAATAGATGGTTTAAAATACAAAGATGAAGTTGACAATGAATTGAGAACCAAATTGGGAATTACCGAAGGAGGCAAAATAAATTTGGTAGGCATGGCCAAATACAAAAATGTGCCAGGCAATACTTCGGTTTCAGACAATAAAATTGCTGTGCTTTATTGCATAGGTGATATTGTGGGAGGAGAAGGCGACGATCAAACAATGGGTTCGGAACGAATTGCGGAAGCCATTAAAAAAATTAGAGAAGACGACTCTTATAAGGCAGTTGTTTTGCGCATTAATTCTCCTGGTGGAAGTGCCTTGGCAAGCGATGTAATGTGGCGTGAAATTGTATTGTGTAAAAAGAAAAAACCTGTAGTAGTTTCAATGGGTGATGTAGCGGCAAGTGGCGGTTATTTTATTGCCGCTCCGGCAGATGTTATTGTAGCACAACCCAACACCATTACTGGTTCTATTGGGGTATTTGGTTTATTAATGAATGCACAAGAATTATTAAACAACAAACTTGGCATCAAAATAGAAACGGTAAAATTTGGCGAATATTCTGATTTAGGTAGCCCCGACAGGCCTTTAAATGAAGCCGAAAGAATGGTGATCCAAAAGGCTATTGACCATGTGTACGCAGATTTTATAAAACGCGTAGCGGAGGGCAGAAAAATGAGTGAAGCTGAAGTTGATTCTATTGCACAAGGCAGGGTTTGGAGCGGCGCAGATGCTATTAAAATAGGACTAGTAGACGAATTAGGCGGTTTGGATAAGGCAATTGCTATTGCAGCCAAGAAGGCAAAACTAGAAGATTATCGTACCGTTGAGCTTCCAGAACTAAAAGATCCATTTGAAGAATTATGGAGTTCATTAAGCAGCGAAGCATCTGTTTATTTTATGAAGAGAGAACTTGGACCTAATTACAATGAATACGAAGCTGTAAAAAAAGCACTCAGATTCCAAGGTATCCAAGCTAGAATGGATTATCAGCTAAAGATAGAATAATACTAAATGCTTAGCGCATAAAAGGCATTCCTTTTATCGTTCGTCCTGCTCCCTGCAATTTACCAATGCTCTTCATCATTTTACGCATTTCTTCAAATTGCTTTAACAACTGATTCACTTGTTGGATATCCGTTCCGCTTCCGTTTGCAATACGTTTGCGCCTATTTCCATTTATGATATCAGGCGTTTGACGCTCTGCAGGTGTCATAGAATTTATTATTGCCTCAATACCTTTAAAGGCATCGTCGCTAATGTCTACATCTTTTACAGCCTTGCCAATACCAGGAATCATTCCCATTAAATCTTTGAGGTTACCCATCTTTTTGATTTGTTGGATTTGGGTATAAAAATCTTCAAAAGTAAATTGGTCTTTTAATAATTTCTTTTGAATTTTTTCGGCTTCTTCTTCATTGAAAACCTCTTGGGCACGTTCTACCAAACTCACAATATCACCCATTCCCAAGATACGTTGTGCCATCCTATCTGGGTGGAAGGTATCAATGGCTTCCATCTTCTCGCCCATACCCATAAATTTAATGGGCTTGTTTACTACAGATTTGATAGATAAAGCCGCACCACCACGGGTATCACCATCTAATTTGGTTAGAATTACTCCTGTAAAATCCAATACATCGTTAAAGGCTTTGGCCGTGTTTACTGCATCCTGACCCGTCATGGCATCTACCACAAATAAAATTTCTTGTGGGTTCAAAGCTTTCTTGATATTGCCAATTTCAAGCATCATTTGTTCATCGATACTTAAACGACCTGCAGTATCAACTATTAAAACGCGGGCATTTGCATCACGGGCAGCTTTTAATGCATTTTCGGCAATCTTAACGGGGTTATTATTTCCTTCTTCAAAATATACAGGTACATCAATTTGCTGACCCAAAACTTTTAATTGTTCTATAGCGGCAGGACGATATACATCACAGGCGGCCATCATTACAGATTTCCCTTTTTTCTGAATAAAACTAGCCAATTTAGCTGTGTGGGTGGTTTTACCACTTCCTTGCAAACCAGCCATTAAAATAACAGTTGGGTTGCCACTGAAATTAATTTCTTCGGTTTTTCCTCCTAATAATTCAACGAGTTCATCATTAACAATTTTAACCATTAATTGGCCAGGGGAAACGCTGGTTAAAACGTTCTGACCCAATGCTTTTTCTTTAACAGTATCGGTAAATTGCTTGGCTATTTTAAAATTTACGTCGGCATCAATCAATGCTTTTCTGATTTCCTTAACGGTTTCAGCCACATTAATTTCGCTAATTCTACCTTGACCCTTAAGGGTTTTAAACGCTTTTTCTATCTTACCACTTAAACTCTCGAACATAATTTTCAGATTTTGGGATTGCGAAAATAATCATTTTATATGGAGTTCTTCAAACCAAAATAGGAAGAACTTGTTTCTATTATAAAATTACTAATATTGAAACTAAATAAACTGCTATGAAAAAACTACTTGTCATTGGAACATTAGCGCTGCTTGTCTATGCCTGCGCAGGAAATGAAAACAACAAATCCACAGAAAACAAAGACCAAAGCAATACCTTGTTAAGCCAAGCCCAGGGTATTTTTAAAGCATTGCCAGCAACAGCAGAAAATCCAGAAAATGAATTAACACCCACAAAAATTGCCTTGGGCAAAATGTTATATTTTGATACCCGCTTATCAAAAACGGGCAACAACTCTTGCAATAGCTGTCATAACCTCAACACCTTTGGGGTAGACAATAAGTCTTTCTCTGCAGGTGATGCAGGGAAATTGGGAGGAAGAAATTCTCCAACTACCTTCAACGCAGCCTTGCATGGTAGCCAGTTTTGGGATGGTAGAGCAAAAGATGTGGAAGAACAAGCAGGTATGCCAATTATGAATCTTGTTGAAATGGCCATACCAAGTGAAGATTTTCTTGTAAAAAAATTAGCTGCAGTGGCACTTTACCAAGAGAAATTTAAAACAGCCTTTCCTGCAGAAGAAAAACCATTGACCTATAAAAATATTGCAAAAGCAATTGCTGCATTTGAAAGAACGCTTATTACACCATCTGCATTTGATACCTATTTAGGTGGAGATACAACAGCATTGAATGAGGGCGAAAAAGAAGGTATGGCCATGTTTATCAATACGGGATGTACAGCTTGCCATAACGGCGCTACGGTTGGTGGAAACCAATTAATGAAATTTGGATTAATGAATGATTACCGTCCATTGACTAAATCTACCAATAAGGACAATGGCTTAATGGATAAAACCAAAAAAGACAGCGACAAAGATGTATTTAAAGTTCCTGGCTTAAGAAATATCGCTAAAACACATCCATACTTCCATGATGGCAGTGTTGCCAATTTGAAAGACGCAGTAAAAATTATGGCAAAAACACAATTAAACAAAGACTTATCGGATGCAGATGCCGATAAAATAATTGTTTTCTTGAATGCTCTTACCAGCGATATTGCTGCTGAAACAAAACAAATTCCTGTAGAACTTTCAAGTAAATAAATTTCCTTTTCCCTACATCACATCAAATGAAAACAAGAAAATTAATTAGTGCTTTTTGCCTCCTTGCATTGAGCTTTACTGCAGTTGCACAAAACAAAATGCTAAGCGTTGAAGAAGCTGTGAGCAAGGCCAGAACAACGCTTGCTGCCGATCGCTTATCGCAATTGCAATGGATTCCGCAAAGCACAAATTTTAGTTATGTAGGAAAGAAACAAGGAAAAGAAATAATAATTGTGCAGAGCGCCACAAGTCTTTTAAGAGATTCTATTCTTGGCATTGAAGAATTTAATACCGCCTTCATTAATTTATTTCCTAAAGAAAAGGGAATGGGAAGATTTCCATTTATTACATGGGTAAATGCCTCCGCGTTTAGGTTTCAATACAGCAATGGTGTTTACTTATTTAACTTAATTAATAAAACCATAAAATTATTAGCAAAAGCCCCAAAAGAGGCAGAGGACCTCGATTTTGAGCCTAATACAAACAGATTGGCTTACACTTTATTTCACAATTTATTTGTAAATGAAAATGGAATTGGCGCAAGTAACAATGAACAAAATTTAGATGGACAAATTGCGTCTAAAAAAGATATCATCACCACTGATGGTAGCAACGTAATTACCTATGGAAAAGCAGTTCACAGAAATGAATTTGGCATTGTAAAAGGAACTTTTTTTAGTACAAACGGAAATAAAATTGCCTTTTACAAATTAGCAGAGGGCATGGTAAGTGATTACCAATTAATGAATGTAAATTTAAATGATACCAATAGCAGTGTCTTAAGTAAACCAAATAGTTTTGAAATTTTAAAATACCCAATGGCGGGAAATAATAGTCACCAAGCCAAAGTGATGATTTACGATTTTAAAAAGAAACGCACCTTAGAAGTGGCTAGCAGCGGAGATCCTGAGCAATATTTAACCAATATCGCTTGGAGTCCAGATGAAGAATATTTGTATATCGCGGTTTTAAATCGCGATCAAAACGAAATGAAACTGCAACAATATGATGGCACCACTGGTCAATTTATCAAAACACTTTTTACCGAAACGCATGCCAAATATGTAGAACCTGAAAAGGCCATGTATTTTATAAAAAATGATCCAAGTAAATTTATTTGGTTCAGCGAAAAAGATGGCTATAACCATTTGTATTTATACAATAGCAAGGGAGAACAATTAAAACAAATTACCAAAGGAACAACAAACGTTTCTGATATTATTGGCTGCGATGTAAAAGGTACTGTATTGTATTATCATTTATTAAGCAGTGATGGCTTAAATAAAAATGTATGCAAATTAGACCTCAAAACTTTCACTTCTACCACCATCAACAAACTAGAAGGCCAGC
Organism: uncultured Bacteroidota bacterium; assembly: GCA_903927505.1. Lineage (GTDB taxonomy): Bacteria > Bacteroidota > Bacteroidia > UKL13-3 > UKL13-3 > B1. The sequence goes on from CAIYNF010000107.1 coordinate 7,055, forward strand.
ACAATGGCTTGATTTCTGAAGATGGCAATTTTGTATTGGAACAATTGAGCAGCAGTTCTATTCCAAGAAGGTATTTGTTAATGGATCAAAAAGGAAAAGAATTGAGCATTTTAATGAATGCATCGAACCCAATTAGAGATTACAAGGATTGTAAGTTGAAATTATTTTCGATCCCATCTGGCGACAAAAAATTCCAATTGAATTGCAGAATGTTTTTGCCTGCAGATTTTGATTCAACTAAAAAATATCCTGTTTTGGTTTATGTTTATGGCGGACCACATGCGCAAATGATTACCAATACTTGGTTGGGCGGAGCCGATTTATGGCTGTATTACATGGCCCAACAAGGTTATGTTATTTTTACCATGGACAATAGAGGAAGTATGAACCGCGGTATTGAATTTGAAAATGCCACCTTTAGAAATCTGGGTAAATATGAATTGGAAGACCAATTAACTGGGGTTGCCTATTTAAAAAGTTTAAAATATGTGGATCCCAATAGAATGGGGGTTTATGGTTGGAGCTTTGGTGGATTTATGAGTACTTCGTTAATGACCAAAACGCCAGATGTATTTAAGGTGGGTGTTGCAGGTGGACCAGTAATTGATTGGCGTATGTATGAAATTATGTATACCGAGCGTTATATGGATATGCCACAAAACAACCCAGAGGGCTACAGAAATGCCGATTTAACCAATTACGCTAAAAACCTTAAAGGTAAATTATTATTGATTCATGGCACCAACGACAATGTTGTTTTATGGCAACATTCTTTATCGTTTTTAAAGAAGTGTGTAGATGAAGGTGTATTGGTAGATTACTTTGTTTATCCTGGCCATGAGCACAATGTATTGGGGCCCGACCGTGTTCATTTGATGAAGAAAATTACCCAATACATCAAAGAAAATTTATAATAATAATAATTCGTTGAAGGAATAGCTTTTATTGAAGTATTACTTTAATAAAAGCTATTTCCTCTTCTGCTTGCAATTTTAAAATATAGATTCCTGGTAATTGGTTCGAACCAATTTCAAATTCATTTTTAAAGCCAGGTTTGTTTTCATATTCCTTTTCAAAAACTTGCTTACCATTTATATCTAACAACTCAATTAAAACATTTTTAGAAGGTGAATTTTCTAAAACAATTTTTAATGTCTGATCTGGCTGCAATGGATTAGGATAGGCTGAAACCACTATTTTGCTTGCCGCTAAATTTGTAATTCCATTTACATGGCTAACCCAAGCAAAAGCAGCAGCACCTGTATTGTAATAACTCCCACTTGCAGTTGTTTCAAGCGCAATGGGCTTAACAGCGTATAAATAATCCCCTGAATAATAATTGGTATAATCTATAAATGAGTTGGTATATAAAGGATAAGGATTAAGCCGCTCGTAATGATTATTTGTAGTATTTACCCTGTAAACTGCATAACCCATATCAGGATCATTGAGGTCTGTCCAAGATAATTTAACCGTTTTATTTTCACTAATTGCAGTCAGTTCTGAAAGGCCCGGCAGGTTTCGCATGCGCAAAGTTGGATCGCCCATTAGGGCTATGTGCATTGAATTTGCGGCCGAATTAAAATTACCAGAGAAATAAAAATTAACATTGTTTTGCGAAATTTTTGTACCCACACCAATCCGCTCACCCAGTCCCATGTGGTGCACATACCATTTAGGAATTCCACCCCAAAAAGACGCTAAACTTTTGCTTGCCAAGGGCGCTTTTAAGAAATTATTTTGCGCGTCCCAATCACCAAAAAAGCTACCTGCTAAAATGGTAAATACATTTTCGAAACTATCGTTAACAAAATTATTGGTATTGCCTATACCTGCGCATGTAGTGAAAGAGCCGGCACCACAGCCATAACTCCATAAATAGGAACCTGCTTTTTGAGCGGTAAAATAATCGCGGTTATCAAAAATACTGTCTGTTGAAACCATAGCAGAGAAATTTGCATAGCCTGTTGATGCCAAGTTAAGGGAAGTAAAATTATTGTCGATTAGCGCTCTTTCTTTTACTCTCCATTGCCCTGTGCGCCATGCATGGTTTCTATTTAGGTAATTTTTTGTAAGCAGTGTATCTGATTTACCAAAGGCAGGCATATCAAATAAATCTAGGCGACCAATTTCTATACTTGCTTTTGCTGGCAATTTGGTTTGATCAAATTTTCCATCACCTATTGCATTGTGGTTTCTTATTAAGGTACCTGTATTGCAATCAACAGTATTATCGGTAAAAACATCTTCTAATATTCCATAATAAACATCTGCGGGCCAAGCGCCCGTATGGTTTCCACTACCTTCAACATGACCATCAGGCGGCGGAGCAGCGCCATTTGCAGAATAAAAACCAGCATATGGAACAGGAACATGACCAATAATAAAAATGCTGCTTGGTTTTATGCTTGCCTTGTTATAGGTATTTAAGATTCTATTTTTTATGCTTGGAACCGATTCACTTCTTCCGGCTAAAACGGTATATACTATCCACGACTCTCCTTTGAGATCGTTTTCCAAACGTGTAATTTCTCCATTGAGCGCCGTTATGAAATTACTATCCACCAATAGAATTATTCCACCCTGCTGGGTGTTTTCTGCCAATTTATTTCCCGCATAGATATAGCCAAAAGCTTCAGGGGTACCCGCATTTGCTTTTACTACACGGTATTCAAAGGCATCACCTTCTTTAGTAGTGGTATCTGTATAGGTATTTTTGTTTCCAGGTACCGAAGCAAAAAAGGTAGCACCCCAGGATTCGTTGGTTCGATCCAACCTTTTATAAATATCAAAGGTACCTGCATATGTTTCTGCTGGCCATGTAAGGGTAACACTCCCATTTGCATTTGCAATGGCGCTCACCCGAACCACCTGTGTTTTAGCAAGCTGTGCAGTGGCAGAAAATACAAAGAAAACACTCACTAAAAGCGACAAAAAACATTTCCTTAAACCCATATCTTTATTGATCAAAAATTGAAACAATCAAATATAAAAGTTATGACCTTAAAATATAGTTAATTTCTTTTTGGCAGCTGAATACTGGTAGCTTGCTTCTGGCAATTTTGTTAAAGCCTAAAATACGAAAAGCCAGGAGCTAGAAGCCAGTGGCCAGAAGCCAATTTTTATACTTTCTTAACAAATTCGCTTTTAAGTGCCATACCACCAAAGCCTGGTACTTTGCAATCTATGTTGTGATCGCCTTCTACTAATCTGATATTGGTAACCTTGGTGCCAACTTTAATAGATTTAGAAAATCCTTTTACGGGAAGGTCTTTTACAATACTAACTGAATCACCATCCTGCAAGAGGTTACCGTGTGCGTCTTTTACTACAAGGCCATTAGCGGCTTGGTCATTATCGGCATCGGTTTCTTCAGGGTTCCATTCGTGGGCACATTCTGGGCAAACCATTAGGTGATCCATAGGATAAGTGTATTCGCATTTGCAAATAGGGCAAGGTGTAATTTTATCAGTCATTATAAGGCGAAACTACGCACAATTAGTGAGATTACAGCTATAACCAGGATTGCACTCATTAGGAAAGATAAAAGCAAAAAAGCCTCACATTTCTGTGAAGCTTTTTTAGTAGCGGGGACTTTGCGAATTTCTAAGCTTTTTCCCGATTACTACCGTATCATTTTTACCCATGATTTTTTGTTTAAGGAGTTAATAAAGACCTCAAATGAGTGATTTTGTTTGTCAGGCACTTGGTCACGCAACTTATTTTCAAAAGACACTGTACTTTTCTCAAAAACCTACTATTTATTGTACGAAGGGGCTATTCAGTTTGTCAGCTTGAATAATTCCACTGAGGATGCTAAAACTAAAAAGCGTCCTTGGAACCATCTATGCATCTATGCAATAGATAGTGATAAAATAAATATTGTAAAGAGTAAATGAAATGATAGAAGTAAATGTAAATGTAAATGTGGTACTCAATGATGTATCAATGGGAAGTATGAATGATAATATGGTACCAACTGGAGTAACAATAAACGGAAGAACTTACTATGAACTAAAAGTGTTCTGTAAGAAATACAAGAACCACTCAGAAAGCAAGGTAAGGCGAAAGCTGAGACTGTTAGAACGAAGCAATTTTGCCATGTACATCTATCGACTCATGAATAAACTATTTGTGTCTGAGGCGCTATTAAACCTGAATTTGGATAGTTTTAAAAAGACCAAGGACATCAAAGGCAACTACTTGGCTTATTTAAGTGGCTTTGAGTGGGATTATTTCTGTGGTGTTCGTTATGCCCACAAATTGCAAATGAACAGTGTTAAAATTAGAATGGAGCGCCTAGGTAAGAAGCTAGCCACTAATTACAAGGAGAATGCAATTCGATTGTTTTATGCCGTGGAACAAAACCCAGACTTTAGTGGCTACCATGCCCATTTTTTGTTGTGGTCTGATTCAGAGAATAAAACTGAACTAAAACGATTTGCAGAAAACAGTTTACGAGGCAAAAGTGACGAACAAACAGTGAATACTTACCTAGAGCCATTTAACCCCGAGGAAGGCGGGGTGGCTTATATTTTAAAGGACATTAGTTTGAACCCTGAAGGGTTTGATTTAATTTGGAAAGTGTAAATTTCTTTCTTATTATATGGTTCACAGGCTCCTCGAAGTAATGCCATATAGCAATTGAAATTATTTGAGTTAAAATAAAATTCACAATAATATTGGTTGAAATATAATGACCAATTATCGAATGAATTATTCCCACATGGATTAAATAGAATACATAACTGCTTTTACCTAAAATTTGAAAAAAACTAGAAGAAAGTAATCTTGATAGTAAAGAGTTATATTTAATTAGTCCGTAATAAAGTGGAACTATTCCTAAAAATGGTAAAATAAACGTATTAATTATTTTACCTGCGTTTGTGCGGATCCCAAAATCGTATTCACCGTTACCTTGAAGTTTGAAAAGTACAAAAACAGATAAAATGCAAATTGTGAGTCCGAAATGTAAAATTACTCGTGGTAGTTTAATGTCCGATTTGATAATATATGCAAGTAACATGCCAGCAGTAAATTCGGTAGCCCTTCCAAAAAAAGTGTAATTAAAAACAAACTCTTTGCTACCAAAGAAACCAGCGATTTTGAAGTCGTTGAATAATAAATGTATTGTAATTCCAAAGGCTATGGACAAAAGTGGTATCAGAAGAAAAGCCACTTTTGTTTTATTTAAAAAGAGAAAGAATATTGGAGCTAGAAAATAAAATGTTTCTTCAACAGTTAAAGACCACCCTTGGGCAATCATACTAAACTTAATCTGTTCAAAAAATCCTCGTAAAAAACTTAGATTAAGAAATAACAATGTCCAATCTCTTGTTGAAAATGAATTATATGCAATAAATGTAAATACGGTTAAAACAAAGTAAACGGGATAAATCCGTGCTATTCGATTAATCATATATTTTTTAAATGAGAATAATTCCATATTAGAATATCTGAAAGCAATTAGAAATCCTGATAAAACGAAAAAAAATGTTACTCCAATATGCAGTTCTTTTGCCATGCCATTAAAAACGGATCCAAAATATCTAGGATCAATAAAGTTAAAATGATGAACAAACACCATGTACGCTGCTATAGCTCTAATTCCAGTTAATTCAGGGAAATAATCAGATTGAATTTTACTCATTTTTTTAAATAGGTTGTGATGCATTTAGAGCAGAGTCTATTCTGCGAAAAGCATAAAATCTAATTGAAGCAAAACTAACAATTATTAATCAAAAATAGATAAGGTGATTTATTATAGGTACATCATTTTTGATTAAACAAATAATTTCCGTATTAAACGGGGCTATTTATGACCAAAATAAGCCGTTTTTTATTCGTTTTGAGTTTACATACCACTGAGAAACCTTACCAAGGCAACCATGTGCTTTTCCAAGCTAGTATTGCTTTTGCAAATCCAAATTGATTTAATTGAATGAAATGTGTATCCCCTACCACCAAATGCCACCCATACTGGCGGGGCTCCCAGTATCAAAGCCGTGTTCAAATACAAAAACCAATTTTTGAAAAATTTGGCGCAGAAATTTTAAGTTGAAAAATTCGGGTTTTTGGGTGTGTTTGGATTAGACACTAATTCAAATGTGATACAGATTTTCTGAGAAAAACGCGGGGAGCAGGATCGAACTGCCCTCCGCCTCAGGCAGATATGAATCCTACGTAAATTCGATTAGTCAAAAAAAAAGCCTCACAATAATGTGAAGCTTTTAATGTAGCGGGGAGCAGGATCGAACTGCCCACCTTAGGGTTATGAATCCTACGCTCTAACCAACTGAGCTACCCCGCCATTTACCTTTAAAGGGCTGCAAATATATCAAATTCCCTTTTTGAAAAAAATATTTTTGAATATTACGCGAATTTCAATATTTATGCGTTGATACTTAAATCTCTAGCATTTGTGCAAGTGTCTAGTTTTAACCCCTATGCACAGAGATTCCCACATGAGAAGCGCACATTTTATAAACATTTTTTAAAATTGCGCTAACTTTGTAAAAGTCAATGTTAAATATAATGAAGCGTAAAAAAGTATTATTTGGAGGCATCACCTTAGCGATTGTAACCGCCGTTACCCTGCTATTTATTGGGTATCCGCCTTTTAATGCGAATGGCTTTTCATGTAATAAATCTAAGAAAATTGGGTTTCCTGGCTTTGGCATTTGGCTTCCGCCAGATTATGAAGTACATGGTATCGACGTATCTCGTCACCAAGGGAAAATTAACTGGGAATCTGTAAGTGAGCATACTTCCAACGATATTGATATCAGTTTTGCCTTTATAAAAGCTTGTGAAGGGCGTTCTGTGAGAGACAATTACTTTCAAGAAAATTGGCGCCTTGCAAAAGAAAATAACATGCTGCGTGGTGCTTACCAATTCTTTCGCCCGCATTTAACTGCCGACGAACAATTTAATTTGTTTAAGAATATAGTTAAAATTCAAAAGGAAGACCTCCCACCTGTTTTAGATATTGAAATGAGAGGCAGTTGCCCTCCTGCGCGCTTAAAGAAAAGTGTGAAGCGTTGGTTGGTTTTAGCAGAAAAACATTACGGTGTGAAGCCTATCCTTTATACCAGCTATTCATTCTATCGCCACTATTTTAGCGGACCAGAATTTGCTCAATATCCACTTTGGATTGCACATTATGCTACCGATGATTTAAACCGCCTTACTAAAAAATGGAACTTCTGGCAGCACAATGAAGACGGGCATGTTAAAGGAATCAGAGGAGATGTGGATTTCAATGTATTTAAAGGAGATTTCCACGACCTTTTGGATCTTTGTAAGAAGTAATTATTTCCGCTTTGCAATTGCCACCAAATAGGTGAAAACTGCTGCTCCTACTACAAAAAATGGAATGTATCCATATTTCTCTTTGAGGTAAAAATCATAACTCAAATAGCCCATCATTCCATAAAACAGAAACAACTTAAAGGTTTTCTCTGCAGAATAATTCTTGATGGTTTTGGGTAATATCACATAGATCAATAGTAAGGCAAATAGGATCAAACCTATTATTACAAACCAAGTATTATTTCCTTCTTTTAGTAATTCCATTGTTAAACATTAATTGGTATAATTTATCATAAATAGCGGTATTCTCATAAATACCCGCAAAGGCTTCTGCGCCTGGCCCGTATGCAAATACTGGCACCATAATTCCACTATGACCTTTGGTGGCATAATTTACCAAATAGGTATTTATATTTTCTTTGTTTTCAATCATGCTTAATCCGCCGGTTTCATGATCTGCCGTAACAATAACCAAAGTATTACCATCTGCTTTTGCAGCATCCAATACAGCATTAATTACGGAATTAAAATCCAACAATTCAGCGCGCATGTATTGAAAATTATTTTCATGTCCACCCCAGTCAATTTGCGAACCTTCAATCATGAGAAAATAATTGCCATAATATTTCTCTAAATTCTGTTGCGCCAATAGAGAGGCTTTTAATAAATAATCGCCCCTACCTTGTTCCATGGTTTTCATGCCATTTTCGGCCAAAGTATAAACCAGTTTTTTAGCATCAATATTCAAGAAACTTGAATCTGCTGCAATGGTAAAACCCAATTCATTGAGCTCACTAAATAAATTTCTTTGGTCTTTCCTTTGGGTAAAAAATTTCTTACCACCACCAATGGCAATATCACAATTTCTACGAATAAGAAATTCTGCAATTTCCTCTTCCGATTTTCTTGAAGCTACATGCGCATAAAAAGCGGCTGGCGTTGCATGGGTAATGGATGAAGTAACTACCACACCGGTTCCCCAATTTTGCATTTTTGCCTTTTCAAATAAACTTAGGTTTTCTTTGCCTGCACTATCAACGCCAATGGCTCCATTTTTTGTTTTTTTGCCAATCGAAAAAACCGTAGCGCCTGCACCACTATCTGTAACATAATTATCTGCTGAGGAGGTTTTGCTCAAACCAATTACCTCAAACCGGGCAAAGGCATTCCTACCTTCATATCCAACCATTACAGCACTTATCTGCGCCAAACCCATGCCATCTCCAATTAGAAGAATAACGTGTTTAGGCTTTTTAGGTTTTTTATCTCCCGCATTTACAAAGGAGAATTGACAAACAAAAAGCAGCAAAAGGAAACTAAATTTAACTTTCATAGAAAATTGTTTTTTTGATAGCACCACAAAGATGGCTTTTTAAATAGCAAGTAAAAATTAATCTTAGGTTAACTCATATTGCTTGCCGGGTAAGGTTCTCACAAAACCTGCAAATTCGAGCTCTAATAATTTAAGCGCCATTGTGCCTGGGTCGGCATTGAGTTCAAAGGCCATATCATCAAGTGATACGCGTGTTTTGGCGCGAATAAAATTCACCAAGACCAATTCATCTGCATTCAATTGTTGAAATAAATCAATGCTTGGTTTGCTGTTTTTGGTTTGATCCCAATTCATCCATTTGATGAGGTCTTGCGAACTAGTGAGCATGGCGGCTTTGTGTTCTTGGATCAAACAATTACAGCCTTGTGAAAAATAATCGCCTACCCTACCAGGCACGGCCATTACCTCTTTGTTGTATGAATTTGCAATCTCTGCGGTAATGCGTGCCCCACCTTTGATGGCAGTTTCTACCAGCACCAACACATCACTTAAGCCTGCCACAATTCTGTTTCTTTTAGGAAAATTCTCTCTATCGGGATTGCTTAAACTTGGAAACTCAGTTAACAATCCGCCACAACTCAACATTTTTTTTGCCAAAGCCTCATGCTGACTGGGATAAATTCTATCTAATCCATGCGCTAAAACGCCAATGGAAGGAACTTCATTTTGCAATGCGGCTTTATGTGCAATGCCATCTATTCCTATTGCTAGGCCGCTTACCACTTGAATATTTTGTTCCTTTAATTCTGCTATCAAATTTTGTGTGAACTGCTTGCCATATTCACTGGCTCGGCGTGTTCCCACAATGCCTACCATGCGCTGTGGGTTCGGATCAAAATTACCCAAACCAAATAAAAGACAGGGTGCATCCTGCAAATCTTTAAGCCTAAATGGATAGGCTCCATCCAAATAAAAATAGGTTTTGATTTTATGTTTTTCAATAAAAAGCAATTCCTTTTCGGCCCTGTCAAATTGCTTATAGGAAACAATATTATTGGCCAACACATCTCCAATTCCAGGGATGCGGAGTAGTTTTGTTTTTTTTTCTTTGAATACCGCCTCAACGCTACCGCAATAGCTGATGAGGTTTTTCATTAATACATCTCCAATTCCTGGAATGAGCTTCAATGAAATTTGATACAATAGGTCTGGGGTAGACGACATATCAGCTTAAAATTAGTTTATTTTTTCAATAAGGTTTCTACAGTATATTGTATTGTTTTGTCAATAGTGGCTTGACCATTTGAGCTAAATTGATGGGTAATTCTATTGGCTACAATGGCATTTACAGCAATGGCCTTAAAGCCAAACAATTTACTTAATCCTAAAATGGCAGCAGTTTCCATTTCAAAATTAGTGACACGCAACCCATCAATTCTTAAAGCAGATAAGCGCTCCACCAAAGCCATAGACTTAATACCTGCGCGCAAATAACGACCTTGCGGTGCATAAAAACCACTGCAGGTTGCGGTTATTCCTTTCATACTTTGCTGGTCAAATTTTGCCAATAAATCTGCATTTGCATTAAACAAATAAGGTTTCAGAAAATCCAAACCCAATTCATCCTTCAGGTAAATCACATCTTTATCTGGTTCCACCTCATAATACCAGGTTAGATGGTCGAGCCCAAGGCCATGGGTGGAAACCAAAATTGAATCAACCTCAATATCTGATTGGAGAGCGCCACTTGTGCCCACACGGATTAATTTTAAATCGCGTTTCTCGGATTTTACTTCGCGGCTTAGCATATTTACATGTGAAAGAATGTCCAATTCATTTAAAACAATATCAATATTGTCTGTTCCTATTCCGGTAGACAATACAGTTAAACGCTCATTTCCAATATAACCAGTATGGGTAATAAACTCGCGTTTTTGCTTCACTAATTCAATGCGATCGAAGTGTTTTGAAACTTGCGGAACACGCTCAGGGTCACCTACTAAAATAACAGTATCTGCCAGGTCTTCTGGCAATAAATGCAGGTGGTAAACTGAACCATCTGCATTCAATATTAATTCACTTGATGGTATTTTAGTGCTCATTCTTTATAATTGTTGTACACTGCTAAGTAAAACAATTACCTTTGTAAACAAAAACCTAAACTTTAGAAATGGAAAAGAAAAAAAACATCATGTTAGTGCCGGTAGATTTTTCTGAAATCTCACTCAATGCATTAAACCATGCGGCCCAGGTTGCCAAGCATTTTGACAACGACCTAGTATTGTTAAGTATTTTGGAGGATGATTTCCTCAGCAATATTTTCAGTTTCAGCAAAAACGAAACTAAAGACAATCTTGCCAAAGAAGCATTAACTAGCAGATTAAAAGAAAAAGCCATTGAAATCAATTCTAAGTTTGGTATCAATTGCAAAATTGATGTAAGAGCAGGTAAAATATACAAAACAGTTATTGAAGCAGCTGAAGAACATGGTTGCGATTGCGTTATCATGGGAACCCATGGCGCCAGTGGCGTTGAACGTGTAATTGGAAGTAATGCAAGTAGGGTAATTAGCTACAGTACAATGCCTGTAATTGTGGTTAAAACAGATAAAAATCCAAATGCTTATAAAAACATCGTTTTCCCTTTAGATCTTTCAAAAGAATCAAAACAAAAAATGAAATGGGCTATCCATTTGGGTAAATCATACAATTCTACCATTCACGTATTAACCTATAAGGTTGGTGATGAATTCTTAGACAATAAATTAGTAGCTAACTTGAAACAAATTCAAAATATTTTCGACGAAAATGGCGTTGCCCATACCGAAACTATTTTGGAAGATGATAGCGATTTTGCGCGTACAACATTAGAATTTGCTGAAACTAAATTGGCAGATTTAATTATGATTATGACGCAACAAGAAAGCGATAAATCTATTAGAGAATATATTATTGAAACCTACGCACAACAAATTGTAAACGATTCTGGTAATGTGCCAATATTTTGCGTAAACCCGCATTACGAAATGTACAAGAGTGAATTTATAATTTAATTCCAAAGGCATTTAAAACAAAAAAACCTCGGTGAAAACTGAGGTTTTTTTGTTTTGTAAAGGTTGGCCGAAGGCCGGTTGGTTATTGTAAAGGTTGGCCGAAGCCACTTGGTTCTATTTAGGGATTTGAAATAGCTTCTCTTTCTTTACAGTTGGGCGAATTCAATCAACTTGGGGCTATTCCTATACCAAAAACGCAATACGCTGCAAAACAAATACTTAAAGTTTTGGCACGACCCAAAATCGCTTCAATTTGGGACAAATTTTCCCGAAACACGCTCAAAGCGCTGAAATAAACAGGCGCTAATTACCTACATTTGAAAATGGAATTTCGCACCCAGCACCACTTTTCTCCAATTGATAAGGCTATTCGCTATGAGGACCAAATAGTGAGCATAGGTTCCTGTTTTGCAGAAAACATGGGCAAGCAATTGTTGGCGCATAAAATGAAATGCCTAGCAAATCCAAATGGTATTTTATTCAACCCCATCAGTATCTTAAATGCCTTAAAAACTTATTTGTCGCCAAGTAGGTTCGAACCGAATAATGCTGTATTTGAATACCAAGGAATTTACCACAGTTGGCTACACCATGGCGCTTTTAATACAGGCAATAAAACTGCGCTCATTGAAAAAATTACCCATATAAATAATACCGCACATACGCAATTGTGTTCGGCCAATTATTTAATTATCACTTGGGGAAGCGCCTTTGTTTACGAGCATATTGAAAGCAATACCCTTGTTGCAAATTGTCATAAAATACCGGCCAAAGAGTTCAGAAAAAGATTACTAAGTGTAAGTGAAATTGTGCATGCTTACCAACATTTTTTAAAAGAATTGTATACTATAAATCCCGGCATCAAAATTATTTGGAGCATTAGTCCGGTTAAGTATATTAAAGACGGTTTGAGCCAAAACAACCTGAGCAAATCTACTTTGTTTTTAGCCTTGCAAGAATTGCTGCAGAGTGACCCAAATAGCTATTATTTTCCTGCGTTTGAATTGGTGCAAGATGAATTAAGAGATTACCGTTTTTATGCCAAAGATATGGCCCATCCCAATGAACAAGCATTGGCATATGTATGGGAGAAATTTACAGAACATTGTTTGGATAAAAGTGAGCATAAAATAAGGGAGCGTCTTTCTCAAATCCTATTAGACCAACAACACAAAATCCTCCACCCCGACGATCCAGCTTACCTCAAATTTAAAACACAGCTTGAAGAAAAAATTCTTCAGTTTAAGAAGGAGTTTCCGGGAATAAGCATTTAGCTTCAGGCAACTGGCAGCTGGCAACTGGCAGCTGGCTTCTGGCAGCTGGCTTCTGGCAGCTGGCTTAATTTTCACTTATGCTACAAAATTTTCTATAAAAACTTTATAATTAATTTTGCTTTCCGCTGTTTGTCGATATTAAAGATTATAAAAAATCTGCCAGAAGCTAGAGGCAAGAAACTAGAGGCTAATTCTATATACCGTCCAGCCGTTCATGGGTTTGGCGCCCATGCTTTCGTAGAAGGAAATGGCAGAGGTATTCCAATCCAATACGCTCCATTCTATACGTCCACAATCTCTACCTTTTGCCAATTGAATGAGGGTTTCTAACAAAGCCTTGCCGTATCCTTTTCCTCTAAAATTTGGGTCAACAAAAAGATCTTCCAAATAAATACCTGGCTTTGAAACAAAGGTGGAATAATTATGAAAAAACAAGGCAAAACCTACAGGTGTATTATCTTCAAAAGCAAGCAAACATTCTGCTACCGCTTTGGGACCAAATAAGTGCGTGGAGATTTTTTCTGTAGTGGCTACTACAAGGTGACTTAATTTTTCCTATTCGGCAATTCCTTTTATGAAATTTAAAATAATTTCACAATCGGCAGCTGTGGCAAATCTTATTTGAAACGACATGTAAATCTAAATAATTCCGCCTGGGTGAAAGTATCCTTTTAGCTTGCGACGAACCGGCTGTATTGGGTTACGGGTTTTGCTATCACGTGGAACAATAACTACATCCATTTCTACTAACCAGGTAGTATTGTTAATTTTCTTACCGGTAATTTTCCCTTCGTATAATTGTCGGATACCACCATCTAAACAAAAGCAACTGCGTTTAAAGAGTACTTTGTTCTCCTCAAATTTATTGCTGCCAAATGAAAAAGTATTTCCTTTTGGTGGATTAATTTCAAACTCAAAAGTCTCATAATATTCATCGTCGGCAAGCATTTCTACATCTGGTCCAGTGTAAGCATATTTGAAGACCATTTTTTTGCCTTTTACGTAGCTCACATCAAAATAAATACTGTCGTAAGTTCTTTTCTCAATGCTTGAATTTGCTATATAAACAAAGCGCTTGGTTGCAGGCGTGGTTTTCCCTTTTCCGCCATTATCTTGGCTCATAGCCATCAGGCTATTTAAAAGGAATAATACAAATACTAATTTCTTCATGTAACAAAAATATAAATAAAAACAGCATTCTTGTTATCGAAGCAAATCCCTTTAATTTGCCAATATGAAAAAGGCAGAAAGATACAAAGCGGTTATCGACTATTTTATTACCCATACCCCCTTTGCCGAAACAGAATTACACTATAACAATCCGTTTGAATTGTTGGTAGCGGTAATTTTATCTGCGCAATGCACAGACAAGCGCGTAAACATGGTTACGCCTGCCCTATTTCAAGCATTTCCCAATCCGCAAAAAATGGCCGACAGTGATGTGGATACCATTTTTTCTTATATCAGAAGTATTAGTTATCCCAATAATAAGGCAAAGCATTTATTAGGCATGGCGCAAATGTTGCTGCAAGATTTTGAAGGCAAGGTTCCAGCTAGCATTGAAAGCTTAATTAAACTACCCGGTGTTGGCAGAAAAACGGCCAATGTAATTGTAAGCGTTGTTTTTAATCAGGCTGCTATGGCGGTAGACACGCACGTATTTAGGGTAAGTGCAAGGTTAGGACTCACTACCAATGCCAAAACACCGCTTGCTACAGAAACGCAATTGGTAAAAAATATCCCAAGCGAATACATTGCCGTAGCGCATCATTGGCTCATCTTACATGGTCGTTATACTTGCACCGCACGTAATCCAAAATGCGGCGAATGTGGTTTGAAGGAATGGTGTAAAGCTGGCGCGAAAATTGGTAGCTAGCTTCTGGCAGCTGGCTTCTGGCCGCTAGCTTTTTTTTCTTGAGCCAAACAAAAAGCAAGAAAATATCAGACTGAATTATTTCAACTATTAAAATGCTTG
>CAIYNF010000108.1 GCA_903927505.1 uncultured Bacteroidota bacterium
CCTTGGTAATAGCCACCTGTTCAAAACCTGGTTGCCATGCACTTAATTCCTATGCAAGCGTAATGCAAGTTGTAAGGGCTGGAAAAGCTACTTCTAGTGCATTGTACAGGTATGCAAAATATGGTTCTAATGAAATGGTGGTTTATCCGCAAAGTTTAATTCCTTTAGACACTGCATCCTTGAGTAAAATTGCCAAATGGATAAACCAAGGTGCTGTAAACAGTATTTGCAATAATTGTGATACCGTTAATGTAAAATACAGTACCCATATTCAACCTATGCTCACCCAAAATTGTACGGGTTGCCATACCAGCTCAGGAACTTTATTGGCAACATACGCACAGGTAAAAGCAAAGGTAAACGACGGTAAATTGTATTGCTCAATTACATGGGGAAGCGCTTGTACCAAGATGCCACAAGGCGGAGCTAAATTAAGCGATTGCAAAATTAGAGCCTTTAAAATGTGGATTGATGCAGGTGCGCCTAACAATTAATTGTTTAGTGATTAAGTATAATTAAGACAGCAATACCTGTTACAATGCCAAGTCCATAGTTTATCCAAACTTTATTCGTTTTAATTTTCTGCGCTTCATTTTTATAGGCATAGTTGTATACTTCGTTTTCCATTAACTTTTGGTCGGGATAATGCAGCCTATTTGTATTTGGTGGAACCACAGACATTAAAACTGCGCTTGTTAATCCTATAGGAATACCAAATAAGGGAATTGCACTCACCAGAAAGGTTATAGTCGCAGCATCCTTATAGGATTTGTAATGAATTTTAGCATCCATCATTCCCTTTTCATAATAATTTATTTCTTTAATGGCTGTGTTTTGACTAATACTTGTTAATTTATTTTCCGCTGCGCTAAGTGAAATTATTTGCTGTGGTGTTTTTAGGGTATCATTAATAGTTAGCTTGTCATTGGTGATTATTATTTGCTGTGCTCCAAGGAGCGAATCGTTTTTAGCGTTTCCCTGATTAATAATTTCCACCTTAGATGCTACTAATTCTCCTTCCAGTTTAATTGGTTTATTGTCAATTAGATTTACTAAAGACGGGTCTGTTATTTTAATGAGTTTAAAATTTTTGTAGGATTCTAATTTTCCACTTTCATAATGTATACTCAGTAAATCAGCTTTTGCTATTGAATAAACTTGGCCTTATTGGTCGAAAAACGCTTTATAAATTATGCTATTCGCGTTTGAGTCTATTACTTTGGCTTGTATATAGGCCTTATTTCTTTTTGTAATAATATCCTGCGCATAAGTGCTTGTGGCATTCAGTAAAATCATTGCCAATATGCCAATATAAAAGTGTCGCATGATTTGTAACATAGTGGAAATTTTAATAACTTTTAGATTATGGTTTTGAATTGTAGCCAAATGAAATTCCTATTCTAGATATTCCATCTTTTGAAGGAAATAAACACCATATATTAATTGGGATATTTAACCTGCCACTTTTTAATGTTTTACCCATTGCCAAAACAAGTGCTCCGGTTAAACGCGTATCTCCTCTGCTGTCCATCCTGGTGGTCATTGCCATTCCATTGGTTAAAGGGTCAGAACTGGGTAAAAACTTTCCGTTAACTTCAGCACCATCAAGTTGCTTTGAAAGACTAAACGTTGGTCCAAATGCAAACTCCCAACCATTTTTACTGTTTCTAAAACCATTTAATAGGGCAATGTTTGGGATAAAAATAGATTGCTCAAGTCCAGAAATCATTGGAATTACTTCAAACAATGCTTGAAAATTTCCTTCATTTAAATATTGTTTTTCAAATTGGTAGCCAAATTGAAAAAACAAGGGTGTAATGTCGTAACCACCATCTGCTTTTTTAGCCATCAGTGTTTTTCTATCTTGACCCAAAACGCTTATAAAACCAAAGCGTGGACCTTGTAAATTGATTCTGTTTGAATTGGGATTATTTAAGGTGTTTTCGTAATTAAAGGGCTTGGTTAATTTTACCAATAATTCTTGATCTATTGGTAAATTATACATGGATTGAACCGAGATTTTAAACATCGATTTTATTTCCTCTGGCATGTTGTTAAACTCAACTGTTGTGGTTTTTTCAATGCTTTGTTTTTGAACATTTATTCTCCTTAAAGTAATAATAATGTTTTGGCCAATAAGTTCTGCGCCACCAGTAATAATGAAGTCTGTAGGAATTACCTTAGAAATTTCCAACAAACAGCTTTTACCATAGCAATTGCTGACATTTAATTTGTTTTTCTCTATGAGATAGGCCACATCATATTTGTCGGTTACGTCATAAGTGTCTAGTCTTTCAACTTCTGATCTTAAAATATTCCCTAATTGGGTAGCATCATAAGGTAAGCCCCTGCTTTCTGCATTTAAAATAATTACAGTAGGTTTTACGGCTTGGGCATTTGTAATTGTTAAACTAGCAGTTAGTAAAAAAATAAATGCCAGTGTGCTAAGTTTTTTTAAATTTTTCATTTCTATTGTTTGTTAATGATGCAACAAAGAATGAAAAATCAAGTCGTCCTAGATAATTGATTTAAATAGCTGTTTTGGATTTGCACCTGCAAAGCGCAATTAGATGAAACTGTTCTATGCTAAAAGGGGTTTTCTAGCAATTTTTATCTGCGTAAATTTTTGATTTGCATTTTATGCAACTAATAATGGGGCTGTTTTTTGCAAAACGCTGAAAAGAAATGGATTATTTTTGGCTTAATGAAGCCCTTTAATGGCTATTTCGTCTTAAACGGATGCCTCAAAGTATATTGTAAAGGCTTGTGCACGCGTTTTGCGTAGAAGTTCAATGCCCATTTGATAAATTGGTTCGAGCTAAAAAACACAAAGCTATTCTCCACCGGAACAGCGCCCATGGTACTTTTAATTTCGGGTGCGGTTCGACCCAAATGCAGCAGCGTCTTTTTTTGTTCGATGGCATAGGCTATTAAGTCATACATCATGCGTTGGTATAAATGTACTTCTGTGCCAATTTCTAATTCATAGCCTAAATGCATAGCGTTTACCTCGCTGCCATCATTGATGTAGGAGATGAAACCAATTAATTGCCCCTCTTTAAAATAGCCATTAATTTGGTAATTATCCCCTAATTGTTCATGAAAATTTCGCAATAACAAACCTAAATCCCTGCCCAAAGTAATGGTTTTATGTTTCAAGGTTTCGTTTAATAAATGCGCACAAGGTATAATCCAATTTTCTAGTCCATCTAAATTTAAATTACGCATTTCAATGCTTTCCGACAAAGCAAAAACCCTATTGGTTCTAATTCTATACTTAGAGCTCATTGCCAATTTATAGTCGTCAAAACGCTCCCACTCAGGGCGAATTTCAATTTGCATAAATGGGTCGGCTTCAATTACAATTCCATCCTTAATGGGTTCGAGACCAAATACATTTCCAATGATAACACCACAAGATTTTTTACTGCGGTCAAACTGAAGCATGCCAGCAGCTTTATCAATTTCTGACATGGCCAAGCCGGGAGTACAAGAATTACCTAAATACCTAAAGTAATGCTTGCGCATAAAAAAATTAATGAGGCGAATGGTAAATCGCCACACATATTTTCCTGTTGGTTTGCTTAGTTCTAAAAAAGAATAAATTTCCTCCTCGCCATTTACCAGCATGGTTCCTCCATGATTGGGCATGGACAATAATAAATTTTGGTATTTAGGTTCGGACAAGAAAATTAATTTATATAATAAAGGAAATTGAAGCCAAATTGTTTTGAAATGCCTTATTTTAATGCAGCTTCAATAAGTTGGTAGATTTGTCCATTGCTAGGACGCACAGCAGGCGCGGCAATGAATTTCCCATCTTTACCAATTAAATAATAAGCGGGTATGGTGCTAATTTTATAATTTTCTAAAACCTTGGGATTGTTTTGTGAATTAGACAATAAGTTTATGCCATTGATTTGGTAACTGGCAACCGCTTCTTTCCATCTGTTTGCATCTTCATCAATGGAAATATTTAAGAACACTACGTCTTTTCCTGCAAAATATTTTTTAAGGTCTTCAGCTGCCGGAATTTCTCTTTTGCAAGGTCCACACCAACTGGCCCAAAAATCAATATAAACTACTTTGCCAATAAAATCGCTGAGGGACACTTGCTTTCCTTCTATGCTTTTTAAAGTAAATGGAAATGCCGCAGCGCCTGGTGCAAAAGGGAGTTTTTCTCGGTAGTTCATTTCCAATAAATCAAAGCCTGGGTTTTTACCAAGTTCTTTTTTTACCCTTTCATAAAGCAGGCTCGCATCGGTCATTTGTCCGTATTGCATAATATCACTCCATAACATGAGTCTAAATTTATTGAGTACTTCGCCGCTATAAAAGTTTGCGCAGTAATCATATAATTGTACGGCATCCATTTGTTGGGGTGCCGTTCTCAAAGTGCGCATGAAGCAGTATTTTAACCACACACAGTACTGCGTAGAATTTAAATAAGCGGGCTGATTTAAAGGGATATTTTTGAGGTAGAAATAATAAGAACTATCTACCTTCAGCTCTTTGTTCTCAATGCCTCGCATAGAATAATACCAAGTTGGATAGTTTATTTTAAAGGCTTCGTTTTCAAATTTTATTTCGGCCGTTTGCCAATTTACAAATGCTTCATTCAATCCTTTTTTGTTTTTCAATAGAAAGGCAGTTTTTGTATTCGTAATACTGTCCAATAATGATTTAAATTGTTCAGGATTTCTTCTTCCCATTTCCTCTAAAAGTTTGGTATTGAAATCGGCGCTTTCAAAACTGTTTTGAAATTGTTTTTTCTGAAGCTCATACCAAGCGGCCTCTTTAGCGCCACGTCCCGTAAAGGTTTGCGTGCGCAGGCCATTAATGTGCTTTATATTTAAGAACAAGCTATCTCCAGGTGCAATATGAAATCGCAGAATGTCTGAACCCATAAATAAGTTCACCATTTGGTCTTGAATAATAAACACCTTTGCGCTAAACTTTCCACTCGCATCTAATGTAATTTCAATTTGATCTAAATCTGCCTTATACGGACTGGTATAATATTGCAAGTTGCTTGTTTGGTTGGCAAAGGCAGGTATAATACCGCTTATTTTTACTTCCGTTTGTGCCGAAATGAAATTACTAAAAATGAGGGCAATCAATAAAAGGCTAAGGCGCATTTGAATTTTATAGGATGAAATAACTTTTGAAAACATGGTATGAAATTAGGTAGGTAATTTAGGTTTTAGGCTTGTTTATTTTTTCTTAATTTTCTGAATTTCTTCATTAACCC
>CAIYNF010000109.1 GCA_903927505.1 uncultured Bacteroidota bacterium
AAAAATATGAAAAAGTTCGATGTTCAAAATGTAAAAGATACCCGCAGTGGTTTTGGCGCTGGTTTATCTGAATTAGGAAAAACAAATCCGAAAGTAGTTGCCCTTTGTGCCGATTTAACGGGTTCATTAAAAATGGATGCTTTCCAAAAAGAACATCCAGAAAGATTTTTTCAGGTAGGTATTGCAGAAGCAAATATGATGGGTGTGGCCGCTGGTTTAACCATTGGTGGATGGATTCCTTTCACCGGAACTTTTGCAAACTTTAGTACAGGTCGCGTTTACGATCAAATTCGTCAATCAATTGCTTATAGCGGTAAAAACGTAAAAATTTGCGCCTCTCATGCGGGTATTACTTTGGGTGAAGATGGTGCTACGCATCAAATATTAGAAGATTTAGGTTTAATGAAAATGTTGCCAGGAATGGTGGTAATTAATCCTTGTGATTACAACCAAACCAAAGCAGCAACCATTGCCATTGCAGCTTATGAGGGTCCGGTTTATTTGCGTTTTGGTCGTCCTGCCGTACCTAATTTTACGGAAGCCGATGGTAAATTTGAAATAGGCAAAGCATTAATGATCAATGAAGGTGCAGATGTAAGTATTTTTGCAACGGGTCACTTGGTTTGGAAAGCCATTGAAGCGGGTTATGCCTTAGCAGAATTAGGCATAGATGCAGAAATTATAAATATCCATACCATTAAACCATTAGACGAAGAAGCGGTATTGAAATCTGCTGCTAAAACGCGTTGTGTGGTAACAGCGGAAGAACACCAGATGAATGGTGGATTGGGAGATAGCATTTGCCAGCTTTTGGCACGTAAATTGCCTACGCCAGTTGAAATGGTAGCCGTTAACGATAGTTTTGGCGAAAGTGGTACACCAGATGATTTAATGAAAAAATACGGCTTAGAAAGCGTTAATATTGTTGCTGCAGTGCAAGCTGTATTAAAGCGCAAATAATATGAACTCAAATCTGTTCAAAAAAATTGGTCTCGTTTTAGCGGCCATTTTTATTTTAATCCAGTTTATTCATCCTGCAAAAAATGAAGGCGAATCTTACGGTCCGAATGATATTTCTAAAAGTTTAACTGTACCTGAGTTTGTGCAAGGGAGCTTAGAAAAAAGTTGTTATGATTGCCATAGCAACCGCACCATTTATCCGTGGTATGCAAACATTCAACCTGTAGGGTTTTGGTTAAAAGACCATGTGGATGAAGGTAAAAGAGAGCTTAATTTTTCTGAATTCAATACGTACAAAACCAAACGTAAAATTAAAAAACTTAAAGAAATTGCTGAGCAATTAGAAGAAAATGAAATGCCCTTATTTTCTTATACATTAATTCACAGAGACGCTGTTTTAAGTGAAGCGCAAAAAGGTGAAATAATTGCTTGGGCAAAAGAAGGTATGCGCTTATTAGCAGATACCCTTAACGTGCCAAGTCCAATAGATGTTGCTACTCCAAGTGAAAGCCACGAGGAGCACGAACACCACGATTAAGCCATTAACAATTTTAATTTAAGTACAGCAGCTATGGTCATAGCATCGCTTACTTCGCCACGCATTACCATTTGAAATAATTCTTCAAATGGTATTTTGCGTAATTGCAATTCTTCTGTTTCTTCGGGTTGCGCTTGCGTAAAACTTAATTCTCTGGCAACATAAAGGATGGCATGTTCTGTGGTAGCAGAATTGCTTAAGTCCATCTCTAAAATGAGCTCCCAATCTTTTGCTATTATGCCACATTCTTCCAGCAATTCCCTTTGCGCAGAAAGCAATGGGTCGACCCCAATTTGGCCACCGCCTTCTGGCATTTCCCAGCTGTATTTTTCAACTGGAAAACGGTATTGACCAACAATCCAAGTATGGTTGTTTTCGTCTAAAGGAATGATGCCAATAGCTAAGTTTTTAAAATCAACTACACCATAAATGCCGTCTTGTCCAGCAGGGTTTATTACCTCATGGTGGCTAACTTCAATCCAATTGTTGGCGTATACTTTTTGCGTATTTTTTATTTCCCAGGGATTTGCTTCAGGATTGCTTTTCATTGGTAGAATAGAATCCTTATGGGAACTTAGGGAATTTCTTAAAGTCTGGTTTGCGTTTTTCTAAGAAGGAATTTTTACCTTCTTTGGCTTCCTCACTCATGTAA
Source organism: uncultured Bacteroidota bacterium (assembly GCA_903927505.1). Classification (GTDB taxonomy): domain Bacteria; phylum Bacteroidota; class Bacteroidia; order UKL13-3; family UKL13-3; genus B1. The sequence goes on from CAIYNF010000109.1 coordinate 2,151, forward strand.
TATAAAAGCGTAGCATTACCTGCCAATTCTTGTATACCTGCTTGTCCATCCAATTCTGCATTGAAAGCACTTTTAAGCATGCGGAGTGCAATAGGACTTTTCTCCATTATTTTTCTGCACCACTCAATGGTGGTATCTTCTAATATTTCTAGCGGCACTACTTTGTTCACCAAACCCATATCCAATGCTTCTTGTGCGTTGTATTGATCGCAAAGGAACCAAATTTCGCGTGCTTTCTTTTGTCCAACTACACGTGCCATATAAGAGGCCCCAAAGCCACCATCAAAGCTTCCAACTTTTGGTCCGGTTTGACCAAATTTTGCGTTCTCTGCAGCAATACTTAAATCACAAATTACATGCAATACATGTCCTCCACCAATGGCCCAACCAGCAACCATGGCAATAACGGGTTTAGGAATACGGCGAATTTGCATTTGAAAATCAAGTACGTTTAGGCGCGGCACGCCATCGTCGCCCACGTAACCACCATGACCGCGTACGCTTTGATCTCCGCCACTGCAAAAAGCATTTCCACCTTCGCCAGTTAGGATGACGCAATACACGTTTTCATCTTGGCGTGCCAATTCCATGGCTTCGCTCATTTCCTTTACCGTAAGGGGTGTAAAAGCATTGTGAACCTGAGGCCTATTGATACTTATTTTAGCAATCCCATCATAAAATTGATAAAGGATTTCTTTGTATTCTTTAAGGGTTGTCCAGTTGTATTTAGATTGCATTTCAATTATTTATTTTGCGTTGGCAAAGGTACAAGATGCCAGCAAAGAGCCAAATAAATTCCAAGGAATAAATAGGAATTAATTCTTCAATTAAATCAATGTAATTATTTTAGACCTAAGCCAGCTTCATGCCTTTAAAAGCCTTTATAGCATTGAGGTTGCTGGTTTCGTCAAAAACAATATCTAAAATTATGGGAGCAGTTTGGGGCGTGTATAAATTGAGTAAGCTATTATTTAATTCTTCAAAGTTTTCACATTTTTGATAAATCAAGCCATATTGTTTTGCAAGTAACTCAATGCTCAAATTATTTTTTGTAGTAAAATAAGGTAGTTGCTCTGGGTGTTGGCTCGGACCATCTATCCAATTAAAAATATTGCCACCGTGGTTATTGAGGACCACAATTTTTAAATTAACGGGCAATTCTTGTTGCCAAAAACCATTTTGATCGTAGAACAAAGAAAGGTCGCCACAAAGTAAAGTGACGGTTTTCTCGGGTAAAATTTTAGCAGCACCAATAGCAGTGCTTATAGTGCCATCAATACCACTTGTTCCTCTATTGCAATAAACAGAAAGTTCATTTTGATTCAAGCCGTTCCAACTAACCCACCTTACGCTCGAGCTGCTTCCTATTTGCAGTTGGCTGTTCCTAGGAAGATTATTAATAAGGTTTTTCACCACTGTTGGTTCGCACCAAATTTGCGTGTGGTGAAATTTTGTGATGGCTAGCTTAACATTTGCATTTAATTTTTGCCAAGCATTTCCATATGGTTTTTCGTTAGGATTATTAAAAATACGAATGGCTCTAAATGTGCTTAAATATGATAATAAATCGGCCTTTATAAAATGGGTAACATTCTGGTAGGTATTTATTAATGTATCTTCTAATTGAATTCTAAAATGATATTTAGGTGAACTGGCTTTAAGCCAATTTTTCATTGCTTTAGAAACAAATGGACCACCAAATGAAATGATTAAATCGGGTACTAATTCTTGTAGTATTTCCTCTGAGTGAAATTGTATAATAGCATCAAACAAAGGCACATTTGAAGTTGCTTGTTGGTTCGAAACGATATCTGAAAATACCACAACATCTTCTTGTTGACAAATGTATTGAAGTGTTTCTGCCAATTCCTCAGATGGCGGCATTTGTCCAATTAAAATAAGGCGCTTCTCACTTGCTTTCCAAGCCTCTTTGAGTTCTTCAATTAATGGAAATTGGTTATTAGCGTTTCGTATTTTTATTTCATTGTTTTTTATTAATTCGGGCACTAGTGCTTGGCTAGTCTTATTGTAAAGAGGTTCGCGTAAAGGAACATTTATATGAACTGGGCCAAACCCTTGTTCTAACATACTTTCATCTAATGCTTGAAAAACAATTTGTTCAATTAAAAAGTAATCAATTTTGTCTTCTTCAAAACAGAGTAATTCATGGCTGCCTTTCACATGTTTGCCAAACACGTTTTTTTGCATAATCATTTGCCCATCTTGCTGATTTAATAAAGAGGGAGGCCTATCTGCTGTTAAAACCAATAATGGAATCTTTTGGTAAAACGCCTCTGCAATTGCTGGGAAAAAATTAAGGCAAGCGGTTCCGGAGGTGCTAATTAATACAACAGGTTTGAGCGTTTGTTGTGCCATGCCGAGCGCCATAAATGCGGCACTTCTTTCGTCTATCACAGAATGGCAATTGAAGCTCTTGTTTTCTGTAAATGCATATACCAAGGGCGCAGATCTGCTACCCGGGCAGATAACAACATTTTCTACGCCAAATTGCTGGCAAACTTTAGCGATGGTATAAACGTAATTCTGCAAAATGTATTTAACTAATAATGTTTCAATGATACCTTTTTTTTCTTTTTTAACGCATTAAAATTTGCTTTAAATAAAACTAAAATTGCACCCTAATGCCAATATTAACGCCAAATAAACGGGCACTGGGTAAATTATGGTAATTTAAGCGGTGCACCATACCTAGGGTTCCAATTTTAAAAATATTTTCGATCCCATAACCAAATTCAACATAGGGTTCCTTGCCAAAAGTGTTTATTGGTGAAAGGCTTTGCCCTTGCGCATTAAAGGCAACTTGCATGTTTTTGTTTTCATTGGTCATGCTGCCATAAGCCGCTTTTACTTGAACATAATTTCTCAATTTTAAGGAATTAACCCAAGGTATTTTATTAAACAAAGCACCTTCAAATCTTTGGGTATAGGATACATGCACAAAAGCGTCGCTCACAAATTCATAAAAATTCATTAAGCTGTAATTATAGGTATTGGCTAAAATGCTTTCATTGCCGCGTGCCACATCTAGCAATGGATAGGGGAGTTTGCCAAATATTTTTCCTGTATAAATATACCAATCCGCTGTTCCTAAAATAGAGGTGTTCATATGGTGACTAATAATTAAACTTAACTTGTCGTAATTAAAATCTCCCCCCAAGAAACCGGCAATACCCTTTTGGTAATTCATTATAATTACTGGGCGCTTTGCTTGTTCAATACTAAACCTATCATGCCCCCTCGAAATCATCACTTCTTTGTATGCCCAACGTGCTTCAATGCCAACTTGACTCGTAGTAAAACTACTTTTTAATTGAGGCGTTCCTCCTGCAGTTTCTGAGGGTTTTAAATAGGCAAATACAAAATCTCCTAAGGGTGTAAATGTATTTCTATCATACATTAATTTAAATGTCCAATTATTGCCATAAGTTTGAATAAAGCGTACATTGTATTCTTCGGTTTGGTTAATGCGTACCTTTGGACTGAAGAAATTTAATACTTGAAAAACACTACCGCTAAGCGCATAACTAATAGGCGAATTGGTAATGCCTAAAATGTCGTAATCCTTGCGGTAACGCACCGTTGCTACTGTCCAGCGTTTAGGATTAATGATATAATCTAAGCCAACACTGTATTTAAATTTTTGATCATATAGACCATAAGCCAAATAACTTTTAACAACAAATTTTTGGCTGAAATCATAATTGGTTTTAAATCCTAATCGAAAGCGGGTGCCCTCTACCTTATTGTATCCAATTAAGTTGATATAAGGTCCCCAGTCTAATTTACCAATGCGTTTGTAACCTTCCAAAACAGTATGTGCAATGTCTATATAGGTTCTAATAACAGGTAAATTATTTACAGAATCTACCTTATTAACCATTTCTCTTTCTATGGAACTTAGTGGTTCTGTTCTTTTTTCTTCCCAATAAACACTATCTGTATTACTGGCGTTTTCATTGGTACTTACAGCATAGTCAAAAAAATCTTTTTCTAATTGTATATTGGTTCGAACCTCACTATAGGCATTATAGAAACCTGCCACCATGCCGCTGCCATTTTTTTGAAACCTTGCAAAATCAAAAATAATTCGACTTTTTGTTGTAATCCAAGGCCCCTCTGGTGTAGGTGCCATTTCTTGCTGAATTTTTATCCTGTTTACAAAATTTACATTGGCGGCTTTGCCTATTTCTAGCACTACTCTTTTTAAGGCAAAACTGCTATCGCTTATCCAAATATATCCTTCAAAACCTAGGTCTTGTTTGCGCCTTAAATTCAATTGAATTTTAAAGCATTTTATGCCTTCAATTTCCATCGAATCCAATAAGGTATAGATATAGTAATAATGCGCCGCATCTGCCAATGGCGAAACAAAATCTTTGTTCAATAAGCGAATAAAATTATTGTTGAGGTTGTAATGGTGTAATTGTCCACCCATTAAATCCATCAAATAAGAATTGGCCTCAATACCAATTCCAGAATATTTACTTCCTTCAATAATTTCCTTACCTCTTCCAACAGTTTTAGAAAAATAATATTTAGAAAAAGTTTCACTTACAAATACAGGAAGAATATGTTTTCCTTCCTCATTGCGCATCTGGTGAATGGTGTCAAAGAGTGATTTCAATGGTTTGAAAACAGTTTTGTTTTTCATTTCCTCTGAAATATTGCTCAATGATATATCAACCTTGCTATAAGAGTTGTATTGGTAATTTTCAATATTGTTTTGGTTATTTAAATCTTTTCTATTTCGAGCACCATTTATAATTCGCAACGCAGGGTTTATGCCAGGCCTAATTACAGCCTCCTGCATTTCATGTGTAATAGATTCTAGCTCAATTAAGATATATTGACTTTGCCCGCGTTTTACTTTTATTGCAAATCGTTTAAATCCTATATAAGTAACAATTAAAGAATCTACGTTTTGTTTGCTTACAATCTTAAAATTTCCTTCAAAATTTGATGTTGTTCCGCCTTGGTACCCTTGAAAGCCTATGCTAACAAATGGCAGTACTTCCTTGTTGTGTTTGTCTTGAATTTTACCCGTAACAATAGTTTCCGTTTGGGCAAAAACAAAAATTGGTAGTTGTATAAATAGGAGTAATAAATACCTCACTTTAATAAGCGCATTTTCATCCAAATGTCTTCTGCAGGCCTATCTCCAGGACGTGTTTCTGCAGCAGCAATTTTATCCAATACCTCATAGCCACTTTCTATTTCGCCAAATACGGTATAAGCGCCATCTAAATGGGGTGCGCCGCCAAAATCTACATAAGTTTGCACCTGATCCATATTAATATTTTCTGCGTCTGGATATTTGGCTTTATATATATTTTTTGCAATTACACTTATTTCTTCCATGTATTTGCGAATACGTTCTTGGTCGCCCAAATTTTGCAAGGCACTTAAAGCGGCTTGCGTAGTATCTGCTTGGTAAATAGAAGTAAGAATTTCTTGTTGCTGCATGAATCTTTTGTTATTGATAATTTGCTCCAATTCACTGGTAGTATATTTCTTTCCCTGTACAATATAAAATTGACATCCACTGCTCATTTGCGCCGGATTATTGTCTCTAGCAGCAGCCAATACACCTTTTTTATGAAATAAATTTTTATTGAATTCGGCCGGAATTTTATAGCCAATATCGCCACTTCCTAATTGCACATTTGGGTCGGCATGCTTAGACAATGGATCTCCACCTTGAATCATAAATGATTTAATAACGCGGTGAAATAAAAGGCTATCGTAAAATCCTTGCGTTACCAATTTTATAAAATTGTCACGGTGCAATGGTGTTTCGTCATACAATCGCACCACCATGGTTCCGTAATTGGTGGTAATTTCAACGCGTTGGTTTTTAGCAACTGCACCATTATTGGTTTTTGTTACAACAGTTTGCCTGTGTATTGGCGTTTTCTTTGAAGTAGTTTTACTTGTTTTTTTGGTTTGTGCATTGGCAAAAGTAAACACACTTAAACTAAGTAGTAATAATAGGCCTATTTTTTTCATGGCAATCATTTAAATTAATTAATCATTAGCTCCTAATTAATGGAGGAGGTATGGCAATATAAAAATAAATGAAGCAAGTCGCAAATATGTTTAACAAAATCTGCGAAGTTCTTACGTAATGGGCTATTTTAACAAATGCCACAGCGTATCCATATACGCTGGGTCCTTTATTTTTTCTTCAGCACCATCGGCAATAATTTGCTCTAATAGGGCATCATTTTTTTTACCCTGATCCAAGGCATATTTATAAGGACTCAAGCTAAATGTAGTTAACTCATATTGCGATTTAAATTGATCGGGATACAGGTCACTTAAATCATGCTCAATATGTTTTTTATGGAGGAAATGTTTGTCGCCCACCTTTTCTGCCATCTCCGAATAATTTTGAATGGCTAATTCTGAAATTGCATCTGCATTTGGCTTGCGTAGTTTTTGGTATTCATCAAATACTTTATTCCAATCACTACCATATTTTTCTATGCATTCATCCATTACAACTACATCTTCAAAACTGCAGTTCATTCCTTGGCCATAAAACGGCACCACGGCATGGGCTGCATCACCCATCAATGCTAGCTTATCGGCTTTCACCCAAGGGTAACATCTTACAGTAACCAGGCTTGCAGTTGGGTTGGCAAAGAAGTCTTCTAACAGAGTTGGCATCAATGCCACTGCGTCTGGAAACTCTTCTTTAAAAAAGGCTTCAACAGCTTCTTTTGTTTTTAAATTATCAAAACTCTTTTCACCTTCAAAAGGCACAAATAAAGTACAGGTAAAATCACCAGAAGGGTTTGGAAGTGCAATCATCATAAATGCGCCTCTTGGCCAAATATGAAGGGAGTTTTTATCCATTTTAAATGCACCTAAATCGGCTGCTGGAATTTCCAATTCTTTGTAACCAACCTTCAAATAAAATTGATTGTAGTCAAACCTATCGCCCATTTGCATTCTGGCTCTAGTGGCTGCAAAGGCGCCATCGGTTCCAATAATTCTGTCGCTCACAAAAGATTTTCTTGTACCATCTTCCATTTCAAAAATGGCAGTACCTGCTTCTACATTTAAATCAACACATTTGGTGTTAAAATGCAATTGAATATTTTCAAATTCATCGGCCAATTCTAACAAACGAATATTTAACCTGCCACGCGAAACAGAATTGATAGCTTGTCCTTCTTTTCCGTAGGGTTGGTAAGCCAATTCGCTGCTTTTTGAATGAATCATTCTTCCAAACATAGGAATGGCATCTGCTAAAATTTCTTGGTCTAATCCAACTTTTTCTAAGGCATGTAATCCTCTTGTAGATAGCGCCAAGTTGATTGATTTTCCTGCCGACATTTTATTTTTACGCATATCTGGTCTGCGTTCAAATAAGTTAATTTCAAATCCTCTTTTTGCTAAGTAAATAGCCATTAAAGTGCCACTTAAGCCACCACCTATGATATTAATTTTTTCAGCCATTTTGTTTTCAATTAGTGCCCCCTTTTAAGGAACTATTTTCTTTAATTTATTTTCAAATTTCTTTACGATGCAAAGTAATTTTTTAATGCTTGCCCAACCTTATAAATGTCTTCAAATGAATTGTATAAAGGCACAGGGCTCATTCTAATTACATCTGGTTCACGCCAATCGGGCATTATGTTTTTACTTTCAAGAAAATCAAATAATTTTCTACCATCTTGCTTTACTATAATAGATAATTGGCATCCCCTAAACTTAGCATCTGATGGCGTAATTATTGTAAGGTGTTCTTTAAATTCTTCTAAAATAAATTCCAAATAAGCAGTTAAAATTTGACTTTTATTCAAAACGTGTGCGAATCCTGCTTCATCAAATATTTCTAGTGAAGCTTTATGAATTGCCATTGGAAAAATTTGCGCATTACTTAATTGCCAACCTGCTGCACCTTCCATTGGTTTAAAGCCTTTTTTCATTTGAAAACGCTCCTTTTCATCATGTCCCCACCAGCCTGCAAACCTTGGTAAATTTGGATTGTTGGCATGTTTTTCATGCACAAATACACCGCTTGTGCCACCTGGTCCAGAATTCAAATATTTATAAGTACACCAAACGGCAAAATCAACTTCCCAATCATGTAATTGTAAATTAATATTTCCTGCCGCATGTGCCAAATCAAAACCAACTTGTGCACCCATTTCATGGGCTACTTTGCTTATTTGCTGCATGTCAAAGGCCTGCCCAGTATAATAATTTACACCACCCATCATAACAATAGCCAAACTGTCTTTATTGGCTTCTATCTGCGCTAAAATATCTTCTGTTCTTAAGGTATATTCACCTTCACGTGGTTTCAATTCTATAATGGCATCATTTGGGTCGACCCCATGAAAACGGGCCTGCGTTTCCATGGCATATTGGTCTGATGGAAAAGCAGAAACTTCCATCATGATTTTATAACGTTGTGGAGTTGGCCTGTAAAAACTTACCATCATCAAGTGTAAGTTTACACTGAGGTTGTTCATAATAACTACCTCTTTTGGCTTTGCACCTACAATTTTAGCTGCTTTTTCTGTTAAAAAATGGTGGTAGTACATCCATGGATTTTTTCCATTAAAATGCCCCTCCACACCCAATTCTGCCCAATCTTTTAACTCTTGGTCTATAGCAGCTTTTACACTTTTAGGTTGTAAACCAAGTGAGTTGCCGCATAAGTAAACAACAGGTTTGCCGTCTTTTTGTAATAAATGAAAATCATCCCTAAAACGAGATAGTTGATCCTGTTGGTCTAATTGTGACGCGAATGCTAATGTGTTTTCGAAATGCATAAGAAAATGGGTGAATCGGCAATGTTAGATAGAAATAGGCTAATATGGAAGTAAATAGTTTATTTGAGGCTACTTTTTTGCATAATATTTGTCATTCTGGCAAAGCCTTTCTAGGTCAATGAAATCAACAATTAATAGAACAATTTTAACGCTATTTGGTTTTACAATTGCCACCATTTTTTTTCAATGCCAATGTAAATTCCATCTTCCCTCTTTTCAATTGGATATGTATTTACATAATCGCCTTGTTTGCTAGCGCCTTTTCCTGTTTTTGCATCATATTGGTAACGGTGTACCGGACAAACTACCATTCCTTCCTCTGTGCATTTACCTAAACCCAACCTTGCGCCTGCATGCGGACAACGGTCGTCAATGGCAAAATAACCTTCGGATATCCTGGCCAAACAAATCATTTTATTTTCTATTTCAATGGTTCGAACCGAATGTAGCGCTTGCGGCTCTGTACCATGAACCTCAAAATCATAAACTTTATAAAAACGGATGGCCATTATTCAATGATAATTTTTTGTCGGTTTATTTGCCCATTCTCACTTATCTCAAAAAAGTACATCGATTTTGCCAAATCACGAATATCTATTTGAAAAGTGTTCCTATTGCAATTTATTTCTTTCATCAGCTTTCCTGATAAATCAATAATTTTTATAGAACGATTTGCTGTATTTTCAAATTGAAAATTAATTTGCTCACTACAAGGATTTGGATAAATAAGAATATTTTTTTCTCTTTCCATATCCTTCTTAATACTAGTAGGAATAAGGCCTGTAACATGTTTGTATAAATATGCTGCTACATAATTGCTGGTAGTATCCATGTATTTTATTTGTGTGGCGGTACTACCAGAAAAAGGCACATGGTCTGCACCTAAAAATGTATATAATCTGGTATCTATGCCTTGTTTTTGTGCTGCAGAATCTACACTAAAACCTCCTTGTAATAAGGCAACATTGGCTCCAAAGAATTTAAAATAATCTGTTTTGTAAGGCACTGTTGCATCTTGTGTACCATGCATATTGCAGAGGCTAATTGCTTTGTTGTCA
>CAIYNF010000110.1 GCA_903927505.1 uncultured Bacteroidota bacterium
GAAACATCCGATAATTTCAATCCTAATTTTTGAACTTTATCCTTATCAATTGAAATATATTTCTGAGGCACATTGGATCGAAACATGGTATAGCATGAGGCAATTTCTGGACGTTTATTTGCCTCTTCAATAAAGCGCGCTGTTTGCTCAGATAAATATTGCGGCGTATTTCCACCCTTGTCTTGCAACATCATACTAAAACCTCCAGAGGTTCCTAAACCCGGAATAGACGGAGGCCCAAAGGCCATTACCGTTGCTTCCGTAATTTTCATCATCATTATTTTATTGATAGTAGCAACCACTTCTTTGGCTGTTTTTTCTCTGTCGTCCCAAGGTTTCAACTGCAAGAAAAAAGTAGCAGCATTATTACTGCTGTTAAATGTAAAAACATTTAAACCAGTTATAGATGTAGAAGAACGTATTTCAGGAACAGATTTTAAAACCTTTTCAATTTTGGCTACTACTTTGTCGGTTCGACCCAAAGACGCAGCGTCTGGTAACTGAACACCCATCATAATATATCCCTGGTCTTCTTCTGGTACAAATCCCCCTGGAACTAATTTCCCTAGGCCGCCAGCTATAATGGTAATACCGATTAATAAGACTGATGTGAGCACCAATTTACGCGCAAAAAATGCCACTACTTTCCCATAACGCAGGGTGAATTTATCGAAGGCACGGTTGAAGGCATTAAAGAAATTTTGCAACAAACCTTTTTTCTCACGTTTAGGCTTCAATAAAATAGAGGCCAATGCAGGCGATAAGGTTAAAGCATTAAATGCAGAGAATGCTACAGAAATAGCAATTGTAATGGCAAATTGTTGGTATAACCTACCTGTAATTCCACCTGCCAAAGCAACAGGAACAAACACAGCAATTAAGATCAAAGCAATAGCAACAACTGGTCCTCCTACTTCTTTCATGGCCTTGCTGGTAGCTTCTTTCGGACTCAAACCATGTTCTATGTGGTGCATTACTGCTTCCACCACAACAATGGCATCATCTACCACCAAACCAATGGCGAGTACCATTCCTAAAAGTGAAAGTACATTAACAGAGAATCCTAATAAAGGAAAAACAATAAAAGTTCCAATAAGCGAAACAGGCACTGTTAGCAATGGAATTAAAGTTGCGCGCCAATCTTGCAAGAAGATAAACACTACAATAATTACCAAAATAATAGCTTCAAATAAGGTATGTACAATTTCGTCGATACCAGCGGTAACAGATTCTGTGGTATCCATAGCTATGGAATACGCAACTGCAGATGGGAAACGCTCACTCAATTCTTTCATTTTTTCTTGAGCCGCTTGCGCTACATCCAATGCATTAGATCCAGGTACTTGAAAAATTGAAATGGTAGAAGATTTTTTAGAATTGGTTCTGCTACTGGTTCCATAATCTTGAATACCCAATTCTATGCGTGCCACATCTTTTAACTTAACTGAAGCACCTGCCGAATTTGATTTAATTACAATATTCCCAAACTCTTCTTCAGAAATCAATCGGTCTTGTAACTTAGCTGTATAAGTAAATTGATTGCCATCCATAGCTGGATTGCCACCAAATGAACCTCCAGGAACAATTTCGTTTTGCTCGCGTATGGCCCCCATCACATCTGTAATGGTAAGTCCTAAGCGAGAAAGCACATCTGGTTTAACCCAAACACGTATGGCATATTCTGTGCCTCCAAAAACCACTACACGACCAACACCTTTAACACGCGACAAATCATTTACAATATTGATATAGGCATAGTTGGTTAAGAATTTTCCATCGAAATTAGAATCGTTGCTATACAAGGAGAACATCAATAAGGGCGAAGCCAATGACTTTCTGGTAACCACCCCTAATTTGGTAACTTCTGGAGGTAAAGTGGCATTGGCTTGGTTTACCCTACTTTGGGTAAGCATATTGGCCTTGTTTAAATCCGTACCTACATCAAAAGAAACTGTAATTTGAGAAACACCACTGTTATTATTAATGGAGTTCATGTAAATCATGTTTTCAACCCCATTTACTTGTTGTTCAATTGGTGTAGTTACAGATTGCTCAATATTAATGGCATCGGCACCCGTATAACTTGCCGAAATCTGAATGGAAGGAGGAACAATTTCTGGGTATTGCGCAATGGGCGTAGATTGCAGGGTTATCCATCCTAATATGACAATTAGAATGGAAATTACCATTGCAAAAATGGGCCTTTTAATAAATAATTCGCTCATGGTTAATTGCTTTGAATTGAATCTTTTTCAACCATAATAGGCGTTACAATGGTATTTACTCTAATCATTTTATTTCCCAATAAAACAACCTTATCACCTTCTGCCAATCCTTCTTTCACTACCCAATTCTCTCCAACGCGCGGGCCCATTTGAACAATTCTATTTTCAATTTTATTGCTATCACCCAAAATGCTCACTTGAAATAAATTCTGCAATTGTTTTACTGCACGTTGAGGAACTACCAAAGCTCCTTTTAACGACTCAGAAACAAATCGTACTTTCAAATATTGACCAGGTTTCAATTCACCTTGTGGGTTCGAAGCCAATACCTCAATAATTAAAGAACCCGTGCTAGGATCTATTTCTCTATTGGCTAAATTAAAACTTGCAGGTAAAGCATATTTTAAACCATTACTGGTATAAAGTTCAACTTCTCTTTTGGTAGGACTTTCAAAATCTTTTTGCTTGTTCTTTTCAATATAATCTAGGTAATCGTTTTCACTAATTGGAAAACGCACACGCATTTGGCTCAAATCTGAAATGGTATTTAGTGAATGTGTGTTTAAAGCGCCAACAAAATCGCCCACACGTACATTTGATATGCCAATTAAACCCGCAATTGGCGCCTTCACTTTGCAAAATCCCAATTCAATGGAAGCATTGTCTTTGGCTGCTTTAGCTGCTTTAACTCTTCCCTCTGCCGCACCAACAGCAGCATTGGCAGCATCTAGGTCGCGC
>CAIYNF010000111.1 GCA_903927505.1 uncultured Bacteroidota bacterium
ATGCCTAAAGATGCATCTGGAAGAACTGCTATTATGCAAGGAATTGCAAAAGTGGAAGAAACCAGTATTGCAGATTTAAAAGAATATGCCAAAGACGGCGGCAGCAGCAAAGCAGCTATTGATGCTATTAAAGAAACCAAAAAAGAATTGGTGTTTGAAGCAAGCGGTGTTATTTTAAAATAAGGATTAATGGAGTAAGCTTTCTGCTTCTTCAAATTTTTTTATGAAAAAAACCATCGCTGTTCTATTTGTCTTTTCTTTTTTAATACTGGGATGGCAATCTTGCAACCAAACCGATTCGCAGAAAAAAGAAACGGCCACAACGCCTGTTATTACTAAAGAAGCAAAGGCTTGTACGCCAATTAAAGATCCCAACAATCCAAAACCAATGGCACTAATGATGCGCATGATGGCTGCCAATGCAGATAGCATGCGTTCTCAATTATTGCGTGGCGAAACATTAGATTCTACCAATTATCCCTTCATTAAATTTTATTTGGTTGAACCAACAGATCCAAATGTATTAGAGCCACAGTTTTTTGAAAATGCGCGTTTGTTTCAGCAAGCTTACAAGAACCTTTTTGCAAAGCCAAAAGACCAGATTAAACGTTATAATTTATTAATCAACTCTTGTATTAAATGCCATGAGAGTTATTGCAGTGGACCACTAAAACGCATTCGAAAATTTCCTATTGAATAATCTTACAATGCTATTTTTTTCTATTTAATTGAAGGCATTTTCATTTTAAATAGTAGATTAGCTATTTGAGCTGTTCAATTTGTGTAAAAATTGGGTCGGTTTGAATAGAATAATTCAACGCAAAAGAGTTTGGTAATAAGAATGGTGTTATTTTTAAATTAAAATTACAAACGATTTAAATTTTTCTATTACCTAAAACTTATGAAAATAAAACTTACAGCCCCCAAGTTAAAAAAAATCATTGTAATGATCCTTCTAATGGGACTTACAGAAAGTGTTATTTCTTATTCTTCTGGTCCACCTGCGGGTTTAACAAACGCTCCAGGTGAAATGAATTGTACTTCCTGCCATTCTGGTTCACCTATAAGCAGCGGTTCAACTTGGAATGGAATTACCCTAACTAGGGTTGGTGGATTATCTAATGTGGCTCCCAATTCGTCCAATGCTATGACGCTTACTTTTAGTTCGGCTATTAGCACAAATTTTGGATTTGAGTTAGTTGTATTGCCTTCTTCTGCAAGTTCGAGCAGCGCCGCTATTGGCAGCTTTTCAGCTAGTTCTTCAGATGTGCAAACGGCAAGTACTTCATACCCAACACGCCACTACGTAATGCATACAAGTGCTGGAAGTTATACTGCTTCTGGTTCAAAATCTTGGACATTCAATTGGCAAACGCCTGTTGGGTTTTCTGGTGGAGCTACTTTTTATGTTGTGGTAAATGAATCTGATAACAATAGTTCATCTTCTGGCGATAATATTTATGTAAAAACATTTTCTACAACGGTATTGCCTGTAAGTTGGTTAGATTTTTCTGCCAATGATAATGATGGAAGTGTTAGGTTAAATTGGAGTACTGCCCAAGAAATAAATAATAATTTATTTGAAATTGAAAGAAGTGAAGATGATAAAAACTATGAGAAAATTGGAGAACTAAAAGGAAAGGGTACTACTGATAAAAAATCATATTATGAGTTTCTAGATAATGCTCCTTTGCCTAAAAAAGTATTGTATAGAATTAAACAGGTAGATATGGATGGAAAGGAAGATTATTCAAAAGTAATTTCGTTTAATCCTTCTAAAAATGCCGAACCACATATTCTTGTTAATTCAACTTCACAAACAATTTGTTTCAGCAATGCCGATATTATTAAACAAGTTAAGGTATGGGGTTTAAATGGCGAAGTATTACAAACATATTCTCAATTGAATGAACCCTTCTTAAAATTAAACAACCTTCAAAATGGCGTGTATTTATTAGAAGTTACAGGCGCTCAAGGTTCACAATGGTTCAAGAAAATGCTGGTACAGTAAATATGCTACAGCGATTAATTTGAAAACAAAAAAACCAGCCTTGGCTGGTTTTTTTGTTTTATGAAACTACAAGTTTAATTTACCTGTACATAACTTCTTTAATAGCTTTTACAGTACGTTCTACGTTTGGTAAAAACTCTTCTACAAAAGTTGGCGCATAACCCAATGGGGTATCTTGCGTGCAAATTCTGCGAATAGGAGCATCCAAATAATCGAAAGCATTTTTCTGAACCATATAAGTTATCTCTGTAGAGATAGATGCCAAAGGCCATGCTTCTTCTACAACTACCATACGGTTGGTCTTTTTCACGCTTTCAATAACTGTATCATAATCAATTGGGCGAACAGTGCGCAAATCAATAACCTCGCAGCTAATGCCTTCTTTGGCTAATTCTTCTGCAGCACCCAAAGCTACTTTCATAATTTTACCAAAAGATACAATTGTTACATCTGTGCCTTCTCTTTTAATATCTGCCTTGCCAATTGGAATTAAATATTCTTCTTCTGGCACTTCTCCTTTTTCTCCATACATCTGCTCGCTTTCCATAAAAATAACGGGGTCGTTATCACGGATGGCAGTTTTTAATAGACCTTTTGCATCATAAGGGTTAGAAGGAACCACCACTTTTAAACCGGGGCAATTGGCGAACCAATTTTCAAAAGCCTGACTGTGTTGCGCACCTAACTGACCAGCACTACCTGTTGGTCCACGAAATACCATTGGGATATTAAATTGGCCACCGCTCATTTGGTACATCTTTGCCGCAGCATTAATTACTTGGTCAATAGCCACCAAGGAGAAATTGAAAGTCATAAATTCTATTACGGGGCGCAAACCATTCATGGCAGCACCCACACCAATACCTGCAAAACCTAATTCTGCAATGGGGGTATCAATTACACGCTTGGCACCAAATTCTTCAAGCATACCTTGGCTCACTTTATATGCACCATTGTATTCTGCCACTTCTTCTCCCATTAAGAAAACATTTGGGTCGAGACGCATCTCTTCGTTCATGGCTTCTCTTAGGGCTTCTCTGAATTGTATTACTCTCATGTAGATTTTTTATAGAACCGCAAAAATAACACCCTGAACCGATTATCAAAGTATCTATTGAAATTTGACTGAAATATTTATTTTATAAATTGCCGCTGTGCTTAGGCATTTGGCTTTTTGGGACCTTTTGGTTGAAGCGGACGAATTTCTAAGTTAACGCTATGGAAATTAGATGGCATTTCCATGGCTTGCACCATCATGAGCGCTATGTCTTGTGGCATCAGCATATAATCGTGGGGCTGTATGCCGGGACTATTTCTAAAAAAATCTGTTTTGGTTGAGCCAGGATAAACACAAGTTACCTTAATGCCATATTCTCTCACTTCTTTAAATAAAGATTCGCTCAAACCTTTTACGGCCCATTTGCTGGCACAATAACCGCTTACCTGGGCCATGCCTTCTAAGCCAGCAATAGATGAAATATTAAAAATATGGCCAATGCCCGTGTTTTTCATTTGTGCCAATACTTGTTTGCAGCAATAAAAAATGCCATTTACATTGGTATCAAACATTTGATGCCACAAAGCTTCATCCATATCCTCTAAATTGCCAAAATAGCCCAAGCCAGCGTTGTTTACCAAAACGTGTACTTCAGAACTTATGGCATAAACTTTTTCAAAGGCGCTTCGAACCGAATCGCTGCTTTGCACATCACAAGTGACAAAATGAAACGATGGATGGGCGTTTAATTCCTCGTTTTGGGTTCGGCCCAAACCAAAAACTTGTGCGCCTTTGCTCAATAATAATTTACAAAGTTCAAATCCAATTCCTTTGCTAATACCTGTTACTACAGCCGTTTTATTTGTTAATTCCATTTTGCGTGGGTATTTATAAGAAGAAAGCCTGAGCCCATTGGTTCGAACCAACAAACTCAGGCTTTCTGTAATTTTTAATAAATTTTAGTAGCCAAAAATTTCTTCCAAGGTTAATACTTGCACTTTGCCTAATTTCTCCATATCACACATTTTTAATTTGTCTTTCGATCCCATAATAATATAGGTAAAAGGCTTATTGGTATAATACGCTTTTTGAAAGTTTTCTAAATCTGCATAATTTAAGTTAGGAACGGCTTCATACACATCTTTGTTAAGGTCTCTGTTTAAGCCTTGTTTTTGTGCAGCTGCATAGGCAAAAATAATATTGGCATCATTGGTTCTTTCTGTTTCAATGGCATTTAAAATACTTGCTTTGGCAGATTCAAAAGAATTGTCGGTCCGAGGCATTTTGTTTAACAATTCATTCATGGCAGGTATGGCATCATTAAATTTATCTGCTTGTGTACCAATATAGGCAATAATGTAATAAGGGTCTTTTGCTTTGCCTGGTGTGTTGTAACGTGAGTATGTTGAATACGCCAAAGCTTTAGATTCGCGGATGGTTTGGAATACAATTGACGACATACCGCCACCAAAATATTCGTTGAACAAAGTTACAATTGGCGCTTTGCCGGCATCAAAACCAATTGTAGATCTATTGATCCACATAATTTCTGCTTGCACCATTTTGTAATCTACAAAAAATACTTTGTTTTCCTCTGTTGCATTGCGCGTAAATTCTACTGGCGTTGGATAAGCCAAAGCTGTTTTCTTTAATTTGTGTTCTTTGTTTAAGGTTTGTGTTAATTGCGCAATTGGCAATGGACCAAAATACCAAATCTTGTGTTGGTACGAAGTTAGGTTTTTCAAATAGGTAGTTAATTCAACCGCGGTTAAGGCCTTTAATTGCTCAGCACTTAATTCATGTTTAAATGGATTTTTTGCACCATACATGGCATAACTTTGAAGCGCTGCGCGGAAAATTAAGCCTTTGTTTTTCTTGTTGTCTTCACGACCTTTTAAAGTGCGCTCAATTAAAGTGTTTAAGGCAGTTTGATCTGGTTTAGCGTTTGCTAAAAGATGTTCAAATAATTTAACAGCTGGTACAAAGTTTTGGTTCAAACCTGTTAATGAAACATAAATTTGTTCGTTGGCAACATTCACGCTAAAATTACAAGCCAATTTAAAAAACTCTTGACTAATTTGATCGGCAGTGTATTTGTCGGTACCCAAGTATTGTAGCAAGTTTACAGCCATTGGCAATTTCAAATCATTGTATTTACCCATGTCTAAAACGTAATACAATTGAAACAATTCATTATCGGTATTTTGCACATATTGAATAGGGGCAAAACCTGTTTTACCAAAAGTTAAGTCTTTAGTGAAATCAACAAATTTAGGTGCAATTTTTGGAGAAGGTGTTTCTAAAATATGTTTTACAAATGGAGAAACATCATCTCTGTTTACTTCAACTGGTGTAATCTCAGGCTTAATAATTTTGGTGATGCTTTTGTCTTCACCTATTCTTTTGTATACTATTACATAATTGTTTTTGTAGTATGCTTTTGTAAAAGCAACCAATTCTGCCTTGGTAATTTTTCCCATTTCATCAATATCAGCAACGGCATCCTCCCAAGGTCTGTCTGTGGTAAAGGCGTTTAACATGGCATTGGCTCTGCCTTCATTGCTTTCTCCTTCTTCAATTTTACTTACTTTTAAATTAGCAATAATTGCTTTTAAAGTATTCTCATCAAAATCACCCGCTTTAACTTTTTCAATTTGCGCCAACAAAAGATCTTTCACTTCTTCTAGTGTTTGGTCTTTTTTAGGTTTACCTGTTAAATAGGCAATATCATAATCTTTATTAGTCCACACACTAGAACCAGCGCTCAATACAGCTTGTTTTTTGGTTAGGTTTAAATCTATTAAACCAGCCTTTGAATTAGACAAAATCATGTCTACAATTTGAAGCATTTTGCTTTCTTTGGTGCTAACACCTGGCATGCGAAAACCAATTAATAAGTTCTCTGCATCTGGACCATAAATGTTTACAATTTCTGGCGCATCTTGCACCAATTCAGGGTTAAAACTAAATGAAGGAACTGGTTTTCTTTGCATGTAAGAAAAACGCTTATCAATTTCTTGAATTGCTTGGTCTGGGTCGAAATCACCTGATAATACAATAGCCATATTATTAGGAACATAATAGGCATTGAAGTAATTTCTAATTTTAACCAAAGAAGGATTTTTCAAATGTTCAACTGTGCCAATTGTAGTTTGTGTTCCATAGGTATGTTGTTTGAAAAGTGAAGTCATCATGGCCTCAAAAACTTTTCTGCTGTCATTGTCCAAAGAGATATTTTTCTCTTCGTAAACTGCTTCTAATTCTGTGTGAAACAAACGCAATACAGGATTGCGGAAACGCTCCGCTTCAATTTCAAGCCATTTGTTTAAGTTGTTTTCAGGAATATCATTTACATAAACAGTTTGTTCCAAAGATGTAAATGCATTGGTTCCTTGTGCACCTATACCTTGCAATAATTTGTCGTACTCATTGGCAATTGCAAATTTACTTGCCACACCGCTCACCGAATCAATTAAATGGTAGATATTTTTGCGTTTAGCTTCATCCGTTGTTTTGTTGTATTGCTCATATAAAGCATCAATTTTATCTAATTGTTCTTTTTCTTTAGCCCAATCTTTTGTGCCATACTTATCGGTACCTTTAAACAACATATGTTCAAGGTAATGCGCTAAACCAGTATTTTCTGAAGGGTCGTTTTTACTTCCAGCTTTGGTGGCAATATAAGTTTGAATACGTGGTTGTTTTTTGTTTACAGCCATCATAACCGTAAGGCCATTGTTTAGAACATAAGTTCTAACTTTCATTGGGTCGTTGGTTACTACGGTATAAGTATATTTGCCATCTGGCGAATTTTTAACTTCCGTAGTGTGGGTGTTGTTCTGAGCAAAGCTGCTCAAGCTCAAGGTTCCTAACAAAAATAAACTAAGTATCTTTTTCATGCTTTGGGTTTAAAGTTGGGCAAGTTAAACAATATCCTTAAAAAATATACTTTTGTAGCATGACATGCGGATATGTTTGCCCTGTTTGTGAGGGAAATGGGTATTTAGAGGATGGAAGTCCCTGCGATTATTGCCAAAAGCCAAAATCTGATGGCCGTGTAAAGGCTGTTTATTTTTTCACCAAACGCAGCATTCTGTCCTTGCCTTGGAGGTCTTTCCTAAATTCAATAGCTAGGTTTCGGTTCGAACACAATGCGCTTAAAGCCGGTTTTTGATAGGCGCTAATTTCAAAGAATAGTGCTTTTGCAGTAGCTGCATTTTCAAAAGCTTCAATGGTTTTTCTATAAAAGAGGAGGGGATCTTCGTTGCTTACAAACAAAGCCAAATGTGGTTCATGCGCCAACACGTTTTCATGCATTTCTGTTTTTTCTTCTTCAGTAATATAGGGCGGATTGCACACCCAAATGCTGGCGCTTTGCTTGGAGAGCAGGTCTTTTCCCGCATCATCCAATACCGAGCTTTGAATAAATTCTATTTGCAAGCCAATGTCTTTGGCATTTTTCTTTGCAGTGTTTAAAGCAACTTCCGAAACATCCAATGCGCTAATGGTAGCTTTTGAAAAACGTTTTTTGAGCGCCAAAGCAATACAACCACTTCCTGTGCAAATGTCTAATAAGCTTAGCGCTTCAGCTTGATGTTCATTTGCCATTTCACTCACCCAAATTACCAATTCTTCGGTTTCTGGTCGTGGAATGAGTACATCTTTGTTTACAGATAAAACCAAATCCATAAAATAGGCGTAGCCCAAAATATATTGAATGGGTTCACCAGCTATTAAGCGCTCCAAAATATGGTTCAAAGTAATTTCTTCCACCAAGCCAATCTCTTTGTTGAATAAGCGGAGATGGGCTTTTTTTATCAGTAATTTATCTTCATACACCCAATACATCAATTCTTCGGCTTCTGCCTCAGGGTATAAAGGGAGCAGTTGTTTAACTGCATGGGTGAAATAGGCTTCTGCCTGCATGGGTGATAAATATTTAAAAGGTAAAGAGCAGGCAAATTTACATATAAGCAAGTAGAATAAATGCTTTCAATTTTGCAATGGCATTTTATATGTTATTTTTGAGCTGTAAAATTTTTGCTATGAAATCTATTTATGCTTTTCGTGCTTTGTTGTTGCTTTCTTTTTTAATGATGTTTTCAGTACATTTTCCAATACAAGCACAAGCGCCAAAGCAGGTGCTCACAGAAGAAGCAAAAATAGAAAAACTCCTCAAGTTTATTGAGAACGCCGATGTGGTTTTTATTCGTAATGGAACAGAATATTCTGCAGTAGACGCCTCCAAACATTTGCGCATGAAACGCGAAAAAGCGGGAAATAAAATTCAAACGGCCAAAGCCTTTATAGATAATATTGCTAGTAAATCCAGCGTGAGCGGGGAACCTTACCAAATGAAATTTAAAAATGGTTCCCTCATCAATGTGCGCGATATACTTTATTACGAATTAAAGAAAATGGAAGGCAAATAGCTTGGCAGTTTTCACCAATTTAGAGCAATAAAATTCCTGGCATATTAATTAAGCCAACTTTTTCTAGCTTTTCTTCTTGCACCGTGTTTTCTTTAAAAATGTATTTGCGTTCATACATTTTTCCTTCGGCATAATAGCTCAGCCAATATTCATTAGTAAGCACAAATAATTCTTCTTGAATTGGTTCAATTTTGCGGTAGTCGAGCGCATCTATTGTGTCTAAAAAAGTACGTAAAACACTGGTAGATTTTGCTTCGCCATTAATGTTGCCATAGCCTTTGCTGCTTACCAAAACACCTTCTATTTGCAGCATAGAATAATTTACTGCATAAACATTCCAAACCAATTCTCCTTCAGCGTTTGGTTCTTTCACCAAAGCTACACCAACACCATCCAAACTTTCTTCTTGAATATCTTTTAACATACTGCAAAATTAATGGCTTGTTTGTTACCTGCAATTATTTCTTTTGGCTTCGGTTCGAACCTAACGCTGTTGCCGCAAAAAATCTGCATAACAATTTCGGATGGCTAAAACCAAATCGTAATCGTTGGAATTGAGAACAAAATAATTGGGAAGGTTGCAATATTTCTTAAGTTCCATTACCCGCTCTGCTTTAATTCCAGTTGCTCTTGTAACAAGATCATCGGTGTATTTAGAATCCACCAATTCTTGCTCACGGTAGAGAATTATAAGGCGTTCTAGTTTTAAATATTGTTGCAATTGAGAATTGCCAGTTGCAAATAAATCGGTAACCATTGAGCCAGAGCTGCCGCTTATCCAAGAACCCATGTGCGCATAATCATTTAGGAGGGGCGAGGTTCTTAAAATTATTGCGGCTTGCCTTGCCACACTGTCACGCTTTCTTTTATTAAAGTTTACCTCTGCTTGTTTTAACCTGTAGGTGGTAGGTTTCATTCTCACGCGAATGGGGTCGCTTAAATTATTTTGCACATATTTCTTAACGGGCAACAAATAGTTTTGGTAGCCAATTACAGAAAACACCAAAGTGTCGTTTTCATTTACCTGAATGCCAAATGCACCATATCTATTAGATATATAGCGTTCGCCAGTAGGCTTCTTTAATATATTGGTAAGCGGAATAGTATTGTTGGTATCTGCACCAATTACATATCCTCTTAGCAAAAGGGTGGTATTTTGCACAGTTTGTCCTTGCAATTTGCCTAGAAGGGCAACTCCAAATAAAAACATGCTTAAATTTCTTGTGATACTCACCAAGTGCAAATAAATAGGTTCATAGGCAACAAACAATGCGTAAACGCATATTATTATGCCAATTTTTTTTGCCTGAACCTAAGGACCTTAAAAATAGTCTAAAAACGATGTTAATAATTGTTTGTTTTGATGCTGCGCATTAAGTCCGTGAGCTTCAATATAATTAAGGCTCAAGGCAATTTATTTAGAAGTTTTCTAAATAGCATTTTTTTTACACAAGCTTAGTCTGAATATATATTGTGCTTATATTCGCGGCTGATTTGACAAAAGCGCAAACATTAATTAAAAATTGACGTTCGCTTTACATATCAACCTAATTTTGAAATAATTATTCCAAATAAATGAAGCTTTCTAAACTACTAATCTTAGCTGTTTCGTTCCTGCTTACCATGCAATTGGCCTCTGCCGATGCCGTAGAAGGAGAAAAACTGTTCAAAGCAAATTGTACCGCCTGCCACGCCATCAACGAAAAAATTGTTGGTCCTGCACTGAAAGATGTGCACAAGCGCAGAGAAGCAACTTGGCTTTTAAAATGGATCAAAAACTCACAAGCATTAATCAAATCAGGAGATGCTACTGCTGTTCAAGTATTCAAAGAAAATAATGAAGTGCAAATGACCGCTTTTGAAACATTGAGCGATGCACAAATCACTTCAATTGTTGATTACATTAAGCAAGCCGGTGATGCACCAGCTCCTGCACCAACAACAGCGGGTACGGATGGCGCAGCGCCAGCAGCCAAAGCAAGTGGCAGTGGATTATATTCTACTACTACTTTTTATGCTTTGAGTGTCATGACGCTTTTATTGGTAATCATCGTTTTTGTTTTATTGCGCCTCAGAAAAGTTGTTGAGGAATTATATATTCAAAAACATCCTGAAGCAGCAGCAGCAGAAAAAGAAACTACCATTAGCTGGAAAGCAAATCCATTAAGTTTCCGTTACAAATTGTTTGTTAAACATCCAGTAGTTGGAACCTTAGTTGTATTACTTGCATTCACAGTTGTGTTTGGTTTATACGGTTTTGATTACGGTGTTAAACAAATTGGTGTGCAAAAAGGCTATGCGCCAGTGCAACCAATAAATTACTCGCATGAATTGCATGCAGGTAAATACAAAATCAATTGTTTGTATTGCCATAATGGTGCAGATAAAGGCAAGCAAGCTTCTATTCCTTCACCTAGCACTTGTATGAATTGCCATATGCACGTAACTGCATCTGCAAAATACAATGGTTCGGTTTCACCAGAAATTGCAAAAATCTACAATGCAGTTGGTTGGGATGCAGAAAAACGTGCTTACGATCCTAGCAAAACTAAAACACCTATTAAATGGGTGCGTATCCATAACTTACCTGACCATGCGTATTTCAACCACGCACAACACGTAAAAATTGGTAAAGTAGAATGCCAAGCTTGTCATGGTCCTATTGAAACAATGGCTGTAGTTTCTCAACAAAGAAGCTTACAAATGGGCTGGTGTATCAATTGTCACCGCGAAGCTAAAGTGGATGTAGCCAACAACGATTACTACGAAAAATTACATGCCAACTTAAAAGTGGAAGGTAAAGATTTCGTTACCGTTGCTCAAAATGGTGGTATGGAATGCGGTAAATGTCATTATTAATCGCTTAACCCAAGGCTAAAAGTAAATTAGATTTTACAACTTAACAGGAAAAAAATTATCAATGGAAAATAAAAATCAATACTGGAGAGGTTTAGAGGAATTAAACAATGACCCTAAATTCTTAGCATCCAAAAAACACGAGTTTGCTGAAGGTATTCCTTTGGACGAGGTTTTCTCTGAAGAAGATGGTGGTTTAAATTCAAACCGCAGAGACTTTTTGAAATATTTCGGTTTTAGTATTTCAGCTGTAGCTCTTGCTGCTTGTAACAAAACACCGGTAAAAAATGCCATTCCTTATATTATTAAACCAGAAAATATTACACCTGGTATTCCAAACTGGTACGCTTCTACATGTAATGCTTGTGCTGCAAATTGCAGTATCTTAGTAAAAACACGTGAAGGTCGTCCGGTTAAAATTGAAGGAAACAACGATTCACCTATTTTCAAAGGTGCAACCTGCGGTAGCGGTCAAGCAAGCTTATTGGGCTTGTACGACAATGAGCGTTTGCGTAAAGCAAAAGCAAAAGGTGCCGATGCTTCATGGGAATCAGTTGATAAAGAAATTATTGCAGGTTTAACTGCTGCTAAAACCATTCGTTTGGTTTCTGCTACTGTTAATAGTCCTAGCACTAAAAAAGCAATTGCAGAATTCACGGCTAAATATCCGCAAACACAACATATTCAATACGAAGCCAATTCAATGGGTTCTATTGCAGAAGCAAGCAAGCGTGCTTTTGGTAAAAATGTAGTGCCAGGTTACAGATTTGATCTAGCTAAAGTAATTGTAAGCTTCGGTGCAGATTTCTTGGGTACCTGGATTTCTCCAGCAGAGTATACCAAACAATGGTCTTTAACACGTAAGGCCGAAAACAATAATATGAGTCGTCATATCCAAATTGAATCAAACCTTTCTTTGTCTGGTTCAAATGCAGATGTGCGCTACCCAATTAAACCTTCTGCTGAAGGTGCGTATTTGGTTAGTTTATATAATAAAATTGCTGCTTTAGCTGCTGCACCTGCTTTGGGTACTATGCAAGCAGTTGAATTGCCTTTGGACGGAATCTCAAACACTGCCAAAGAATTATGGGCAGCTAAAGGAAGTTCATTGGTAGTTAGTGGTTCAAACAATATTGATCACCAATTATTGGTTCATGCCATAAATAGCATGCTGGGTAATATTGGTACAACTGTAGATTTTACAAATTACAGTAACCAACATTATAGTGACGATGCAGCGTTTGAAACTTTTGCCAAAGAAGTTGAAGCTGGTTCAGTAGATGCAGTTGTTTTCTACAATGTAAATCCTGTTTACAGTTATGTAAATGGCGCTAAATTGGCCGAAGGCATTAAGAAATTGAAATTATCGGTTGCTTCTAACAGCAACTTGGATGAAACTGCAGAAGTTTGTCAATACAATACACCTGATAGTCATTTCTTAGAATCTTGGAACGATAACGAGCCTAAGGCTGGTTATTTTACTTTCACCCAACCTACTATCTCTACTGTATTTGAAACGCGTCAAATGCAAGAAAGCTTGTTAACTTGGGCTGGTAACACTACCAATTTCTATGACTACATGCATACCAATTGGGCAGCTGGTTTAGCTGGCGATGCTTGGTTAAAAGCCATCCACGATGGTTTCTACCAAACAGCTCCTGCAGCTGCATCGGTTTCTTTCAGTGCAGATTTAGCAGCAGTAGTTGCACCTGCCTATGATAACTATACCAATGCCAAAGCAAAATTAGAATTAAAATTATACAGCAAAGTTGGGGTAAAAGATGGTGCACATGCACACAATCCTTGGTTACAAGAATTGCCTGATCCAATTAGTAAAGTATGCTGGGATAATTATGCCAATATCAGTGCTGCAACAGCAAAAGAATTAGGCGTAAAAGATGGTGATATGATTCATATTACCGCTAAATCTGGCAAATTAGAAGCTGTTCCAGTTTTAATTCAACCGGGTCAACCAAATAATGTAATTGCCGTAGCAATTGGTTATGGTAGAACTGCCGGTGGTAAAACAGGTTTAAATGTTGGTAAAAACGTAAGTCCTTTAGCTACTTCATCGGTAATTGAAATTACAGTTGAAAAAGCAAGTGGTTCATACGAATTGGCGCAAACCCAAACACACCATACCATTGAAGGAAGAGCTTTAATAAAAGAAGCTTCATTAAACGAATACAACAAAGATTCTAAAGCTGGTAACCAAGATCACCATAAAGCTATCAAAGAAAACGGTAATTTACTTACCCTTTGGGATGAGCGCGATAGCAATGGTCACCGTTGGGCAATGGCAATAGATTTAAATAAATGTACAGGTTGCGGATCTTGCGTAGTAAGTTGTAATGCAGAAAACAATGTGCCGGTTGTTGGTCGCCAAGAGGTAATCAACAAACGTGAAATGCATTGGATTCGTATCGATCGCTACTACCGTTTCAAAGACTCAAATGGTGCAGCCGTAACACGCGAAAAATCTAAAACAGCAGAAATGTTGAAGCAAAAAGGCGAAGGTGAATATGATTATAACGATCCTTCTTCTGTAAACTTCGAAGATGTAAGCGTTACTTACCAACCAATGATGTGCCAACAATGCGGCCACGCTCCTTGTGAAACTGTTTGTCCTGTATTGGCAACTGTTCATAGTAGCGAAGGTTTAAACCACATGGCTTATAACCGTTGCGTAGGAACGCGTTATTGCGCAAACAACTGTCCATATAAAGTTCGTCGTTTCAACTGGTTTAAATACCGCGATAACAGCCAATTCGATTTCAACTTCAACAACGATTTAGGTCGTATGGTAATCAATCCAGACGTAACCGTTCGTTCACGTGGGGTAATGGAAAAATGCTCATTCTGTGTGCAACGTATCCAAGCTGGTAAATTGAAAGCAAAATTGGAAAACAGAATCATAGTTGATGGAGATATCAAAACTGCTTGTCAGCAAAGTTGCCCTGCAGATGCAATTATCTTCGGAGATATCAACGACGAAAAGAGCGAAGTAAGAAAGTATTTCACCAACGATCGCGCCTTCTTTGTTTTAGAAGAGTACAATGTTCAACCTTCTGTAGCTTACATGACTAAAGTAAGAAACGTAGAAGAAGAATTAGCTCCAGCTCATCATGGTGCAGCTAAACACGAAGCACCTAAAGCAGAAAAAGAAGTTGAACACCATTCATAACCTTGTAAACTAGTAGTAACACATGTCATACGAATCACCAATTAGAGATCAGTTAGTTACCGGTGGAAAAACCTACCGGGATGTAACCAGAGACATCACTCGTCCATTGGAAAATGCCCCATCAAAAGGATGGTGGTTTGGCTTTAGCCTCTCAACCGTGGTATTAGCCTTATGGATTTTTGCCACCACTTATTCAATGGTGGTAGGTTTAGGTGCCTGGGGTTTAAATAAAACAGTAGGTTGGGCTTTTGATATCACCAACTTCGTATTTTGGGTAGGTATTGGTCACGCCGGTACTTTGATTTCCGCAGTATTGTTATTGTTCCGTCAAAAATGGAGAATGTCTATCAACCGCTCTGCGGAAGCCATGACCATCTTCGCGGTAATTTGTGCTGCCTCATTTATCTTATCGCATATGGGTCGTCCTTGGGTTGCCTACTGGCCAATTCCTTTGCCAAATGCCTTTGGTACTTTATGGGTTAACTTTAACTCTCCATTGGTATGGGACGTATTTGCAATCTCAACATACTTCTCAGTTTCATTGGTATTCTGGTATGTTGGTTTGATCCCAGATATAGCTTCGGTTCGCGATAGAGCTACAACTGCTGGTCGTAAGTTCTGGTATGGTTTCTTTGCCATGGGTTGGACAGGTTCTACCCGCACTTGGCATCGTTATGAGGTAATCAGCTTAATCTTAGCTGGTATCTCTACTCCATTGGTACTTTCGGTTCACTCTATTGTATCTATGGACTTTGCAACCTCATTGGTACCAGGATGGCATACAACCATTTTCCCTCCCTACTTTGTGGCGGGTGCAATTTTCTCAGGATTTGGAATGGTGTTAACTTTGTTAATCATTGCCCGTGAGGTTATGAACTACAAAGAATATATCACTACAGAACACTTAGATGCAATGGCTAAAATTATCTTGGTTACAGGTACCATGGTAGGTATGGCGTATATCACTGAATTCTTTGTAGCTTCTTACTCTGGCGTAGAATATGAGCAATCTGCTTTCTTAAACAGAGCATTTGGTCCTTACGCTTGGGCATATTGGACAATGATGACATGTAACTTAATTGCGCCTCAAGTATTTTGGTCACGTAAATTAAGAACCAACCCAACCTTCTTGTTTATCATGTCTATCATTGTAAATATTGGTATGTGGTTCGAAAGGTTTGTAATTATTGTAACTTCATTGCACCGCGATTTCTTAACGTCTTCATGGGCAATGTACGCACCTACTATCATTGAAGTAAGCATCCTTGTAGGTTCATTTGGATTGTTCTTCTTCTTGTTTTTCTTATTCATTAAATTCTTACCTTCAATCAATATGGCAGAGGTGAAAAGTATTATCCCTACGCATGCACATGCAGACCACGGGCATGCTGCTCACGCTGCACATGAAGTAACAGAGAAAGGAGCCGTTCATGGAAACTAGTAAAAAACTAATTTTAGGGGTTTATGATAACCCAGACAAAACATACAACGTAACCAAAAAATTGATTAGCAATGGTTACAGTGTTTATGATGTTTATTCTCCTTTCGCTATCCACGGATTAGACAGGGTAATGGGCATTAAGCGTTCTAACTTAACCGTAGCAGCTTTCTTGTTTGCTATGACTGGTTTGAGTTTAGCTGTAATTTTCCAAGTATATGTGAGTTATTTTGATTGGCAAGTGAATGTAGGTGGTAAGCCTTCATTGCATATTCCAACTTATATTCCAATTACTTTTGAGTTGAGTATTTTATTTACTGCCTTTGGAATGGTTTCTTGTTTCTTTATTGTAAACAGAATGTTCTGGGGTAAAAATGCAGATATCATGGACATTCGCGTTACCGATGATTTGTTTGTGATTGCAGTAGATGTTAAAAAGAGTAAAGCCGATATGGGCGCTCTCAATCAATTGTTAATAGATGGCGGTGCCATTGAAGTAAGAGAAAGGGACAAAGAATTATGAGATTGAAATTTATATTTAGCACATTTCTATTAGGTTCGGCAATTGCTTTATTGAGCAGCTGCAGCGCCGGTGGCGATAATCCTGGCTACGAATATGCACCAAACATGTACCATTCGTTTGCTTACGAGCCATTAACCCAAGAAGCTGATAAGCCAAATACAATTAACCCTAATGGCATGAACATGCGCGAGCCTGTTAAACATACCATTGCAAGAGGTCAGTTAGATTTTGCAAAATACAGCTTTACAGTTAGCAATGAATCTTATGAAACTGCTGCTGGTTTGCAAAATCCAGTTAGTGCTTCTCCAGAAGTAATTGCGCAAGGCAAAACTTTGTATAATATCAATTGTACCCCTTGTCATGGCGATGCAGGTAAAGGCGACGGAACTTTGGTTGCTGATGGAAAATTCCCTCCTCCACCAGCTTATGATTCGGATCGTATCAAAACTACACCTGATGGTAAATTGTTTTACTCTATTCGCTATGGTAAAAACTTAATGGGTGCTTATGGTACCGTATTAAATCCAGAGCAAATTTGGAAAGTAATTCACTATATCCGTACTGTGAGTGGTCCCTATAAAGGTGCTGCTGTAGCCGCTAATTAATCACTAAAAGAAGAGAAAAAATTAAAAATGGAACACGCAGAAGTTCATATCAGAGAAGAAAAATATCAGATAACAGAAGGCAACAAAAAATGGGCTTTCGGTTTAATGATTGTAGGTTTGATTTTAGCTGCTATTGGCTATTTCACTTACCACCCTCACATTGAAGGATTATCCGAACACGATCTACACCACTTGGTTCAAAAACGTTTGTTGAGCAACTTATTGGTTAATGGTTATTTCTTTTTTATTGTTTCGGTTTGTGCAATTGTATTTGTTGCCATTAGCCAAGTTGCCAACGCTGGTTGGTATGTAGCAATAAGAAGAATTCCTGAAGCAATGAGTGAGTACACCTTAATTGGTGGTCCTATTCTTATTCTTGTAAGCATTATCGGTTTACCTGTAATTTACCATTGGGCACATGAAGGTATCATGACAGACGGTGCGTCTAATTTTGATGCCTTATTGTCGAGCAAGAGCTGGTACTTAAATACACCTTTCTTTTATATTAGAATGGTATTGTTTATGGCATTTTGGTCTTATTGCGCATACTTGATTCGTAGAAATTCTAGAAATGAAGATACCATTGGTGGTATGTCTAATTTCCAAAAGAACTACAATTTGTCTACTGCATTTATAGTAGTGTTTGCCTTTACTTTTTCAATGTTCTCTTGGGATCAAATGATGAGTATTGATGCACATTGGTATTCTACCATTTTCTCTATCTATAATTTTGCAACAGGTTGGGTGAGTGCCATCACTATTATTTATTTGTTTACCCATTACCTAAGAAGTAGAAATTATTTAAATGTTGCTACAGACGAACACCAACACGATTTAGGTAAATTTATGTTTGCTTTTTCTGTGTTCTGGACATACATGTGGGTTGCACAGTTCTTGTTAATCTGGTACGCTAATATTCCTGAAGAAGTTGCATACTACAAAGAGCGTTTATTTGGTTCTTACAAACCTGTATTCTACTTTGTGGTTTTGGTAAACTTTTTAATTCCTTTCTTCTTCTTTATGAGAAGAGATTTTAAACGTAGCAGAAAAGTGGGTTACTTTGTTGGTAGCGCAATTTTAATAGGTCACTGGACCGACGTGTATTTAATGGTAATGCCTGGTGCTATGAACCTAGCTACGGATCCTTCAGACCAATATCCTGCAGGTATTATGAAAGTTGCGGCTCAAGGATTTGGTTTAATGGAAGTAGGTTTCTTGGCATTGTTTGCTGGCCTATTCTTATGGATCACTTTAAAAGCATTAACAAAAGCAAACCTGTATCCTACCAAGCATCCATATATTATGGAAAGTGCTTTGCATGATGTGGGTATTTAATAGCAAGAATTTATAATTGTTATAAAACAAAAAAGAGGCCAATGGCCTCTTTTTTGTTTTTATGCTTGTAAGGTTACACTGGCAGCGCCAGAGCCAAACCGACCTCCAGGATTGGGTTTGGTAATTTTTAAGGTTACCAATACATCTTTGTCTACCAAGTGTTGGTTGATCCGATCTAACATGGTTTTGGCCAAGTCTTCTATTAAATCGCGCCTAATTTCCATTTCTGATTTAATGATTTGAAATATTTCCTCATAATTCACCAAACCCTTCAAATCCTGCATGTTATGGTCCTCTGGCACCTCTTGGTCGATCCAAACGTCTACTTTAAAATCTCCTCCGTTTACTTTCTCCTCTGGGTACAAGCCGTGGTAGGCAAAAAACGCTAAATTTTCGAGGGCTGTTTGTAACTTCATTTGTTTGATTTTTAACTCCCATCAAAATAACTAAATTCGTAGCAGTTTTTATAACCTAATTAAATACGCATGAACAATTCAGCCGATTTCCATAGAGCGAGCAAACAAGATTTATTTCAAAACCATGATTATTACCTCATGGATGATTTACTTACCGAAGAGCACAAGTTAATTCGTTCTACGGTGCGCGATTTTGTGAAAAAAGAAATCTCTCCCATTATTGAAGATGCTGCCCAAAAAGCAGCCTTCCCGCATTACCTTATTAAAGGCATGGCCGAGGTTGGTTCTTTTGGTGCACAGTTGCCTGCCGAATATGGCTGTGGTGGTTTAGATTATATCAGCTATGGCATTATCATGCAAGAATTAGAAAGATGTGATTCTGGAATTCGTTCCACGGCATCTGTACAAGGTAGCTTGGTAATGTATCCTATCTATAAATTTGGTTCGGAAGAACAAAGAAGAAAATATTTACCAAAATTAGCTGCCGGCGAATACATGGGTTGCTTTGGTTTAACAGAGCCAGACCATGGGAGTAATCCTGCTGGCATGACCACCAATTTTAAACCTGCAGGTGATGGTAAAAATGTAATTTTAAATGGCGCAAAAATGTGGATCAGCAATTCACCATTTGCAGATGTAGCAGTAGTTTGGGCTAAAAACGAAAAAGGAATTATTCAAGGAATTATTGTAGAGCGTGGCATGCCAGGTTTTACAACGCCTGAAACACATAACAAATGGAGCCTTCGCGCAAGTGCTACTGGCGAATTGGTGTTCAATGATGTATTGGTTCCAATAGAAAATATTCTTCCTGGTGTAGAAGGTTTAAAAGGTCCTTTGACTTGTTTAAACTCTGCTCGCTATGGTATTAGTTGGGGAGCCATTGGTGCTGCATTAGATTGTTATGATACCGCTTTGCGTTATGCCAAAGAGCGCAACCAATTTGGAAGACCCATTGCAGGTTTTCAATTGCAACAAAAGAAATTAGCAGAAATGATTACCGAAATTACCAAAGCACAATTGTTAACTTGGCGCTTAGGTGTTTTAATGAACGAAGGAAGAGCAACCCCTGCGCAAATTTCTATGGCCAAAAGAAACAACGTAGCCATGGCTTGTAACATTGCACGCGATGCACGTCAAATGCTAGGTGGAATGGGTATCACTGGCGAGTATTCTATTATGCGTCATATGATGAATTTAGAAAGTGTAGTTACTTATGAAGGCACACATGATATTCATTTGTTGATTACCGGTATGGATGTAACGGGCGAAAATGCCTTTACCTAAATAAATGATTGGCTCGGTTAACTATTACCGTTCGTATAATTTTCTTAGCATTTTAGTAGCTGCTTTGTGCATGCTTTGGACTGCCATTTACAATGGCTATCCATTGGTGTACTCAGATACGGGAGCCTATATTTTTAGTGGCTTTGAAGGGGTGGTTCCTATGGATAGGCCCATTGCCTACGGCTTATTTATTAGGCACAGCAGCCTTGCAGCAAGTTTATGGTTTACCATAATTGCACAAGCATTGCTAACAAGTGCCTTGCTGTTTTTTATTGTCGCAAAATTTATTGCCGAACCAAAACCGCGCGCCGTATTTTTTGTGGGCAGTGTTTTTTTATTGTCTTTCTTTTCTAGCTTATCATGGGTAGTTGCCATGTTGCTGGCCGATGTATTTACTGCCATTAGCATTTTATTGTTGGCTATAATTTTATTGTTTACACCAGCAAAAAAATGGTTGCTTATTCTGCTGGTACCAGTGTATTGGTTCGCTACAGCTACGCACCTTACACATGCCCCAACCCATGTTTTTATTTTGCTTGTTTTTGCTTTGTTAAAATTGGTTTTGCCTTCATTTTTTAGCGCCATCAATTGGCGTAAATGGTGTTTGGGTTTTGCCATGGTTTTAACAAATTTCTTTGTGTTGCCCTTGTTGCATTTTAACTACCAAGCAGGATTTGTAAATGCACGTGCGGGTCATGTTTTTTTGAGTGCCAGAATGGTAGAGAGTGGTGCAATGAAAACCTATTTAGACGATGCTTGTGCTTCGCATCC
>CAIYNF010000112.1 GCA_903927505.1 uncultured Bacteroidota bacterium
AATAAATACAAGCATGGTAGATAATGGATCAAGTGATAATGTTGGTATTAAAACTAAAACATTAAGTAAGTCAAGCTTTAATTGTTCTAATTTAGGTGTGAATTCAGTATACTTTACTGTTAGAGATGCTTCATCTAATGAAAGTATCGGCGAAATTACAGTTACTGTTCTTGATACTATTAGACCAGTTATTGCGAATATGCCAACGAACAAAGTGGTTGGATTCTGTAATGCAGCACAAAGCTATAACTTGCCTACAGCAACAGATAATTGTGGAAACATTACAGTTAAACAAATTGCAGGATTGCCTTCTGGCTCTAACTTCCCAATTGGTATCACAACCAATACCTTTGAATTGTCTGATGAGTCTGGTAACAAGGTTACAGCAAGCTTTACTATTAATGTAAATGCTGCAACTAATATTGATACTTTCCCATCTTTAGAAATGTGTCAAGACAAAGGTCTGTTAGAACTTAGCAATGGTGCTGCAAATATGACTTTCAGCGGATCTGGTATAATGAAGGATAAGAAAACATTTGATCCAATGTTGGCTGGAACTGGCAACCACACCATTACTGCAATATTTATTGATGCAATGGGTTGTACCAATACCGGAACCTTTAATATAACAGTATTCCCTGTACCTGATAAACCAGAAATTGTAAGAATTTCTTCAAATGTTCTTGCTGCTCAAAAAGATTACTACTCATACCAATGGTATAGAAATAATGAAATGATAGCGGGTGCAACTAGCAGAAATTACACCGTTACACAATCTGGCATCTATGGTTTGGTAGTGAAGAATGCGAGTGGTTGTGAAAATGGCAGTGATCCATTTGCTATAGGAGTTCCATTGGGAGGGTCCATTATTACAAAAGACAAAGATTTGTTTAATGTATATCCAAATCCAAGTACCAATGTATTCTTTATTGAGTTGAAAGGTATAAATGCAAAAGGAACTAAGATTACAATTATTGATATGATAGGAAAAGAGGTGATGGCGTTTGAAACAGATAAGGACCTAATTGAAATGAATGTGATTGATTTTGCAGCGGGTACCTATTATGTTAAAATAGAGAATGGAAATAATTTTATGGTTAAACCAATAATAATTGCCAAATAATGTATAAGCCATTTAATGTTCAATTTGAAAAGTTTACAACCATGAAAAAAATCAATCGCACTATGAATACTTTAAATAAAAATAATATGTCAAGTTTGTTTCTTCGTAAATTTGCTAAAGGCATATTACTATTTGGTTTATTTGTTTCGATCCATTCTTCTGTTTTTGCGCAAGAGCCAGTGGCATCTCCTTTGTTAGACAATCCTTCAGCGGCCGAAGGTCCAAAATGGAATAGATTTTCATTAGGTATGAAAGCATCTCATCTTTATGATTTAAGATATACCTCTTATGATCTGTTGACTGCTGGTGTTTCGGCAAGTGACCCCTATGGATTGCATGGCGCAAAAACTAAATTTGATCTCGCTGTTGGCCTCGATGTTAATTACTATTTTAGTCCGCTTTTTAGCATGGACCTTGGCTATGAAAAGGGTAAAATGACAGGGGCAAATAAAACAGAATATTACACCTCAAATGTTTCATTTTTAACCTTGGGTGCTAATATTGATTTAAAGCGTTCACTTCGCACAAATGAATATAGGCTTGTTCCATATGCACGTGCCAGCATTTCTAGAGGTACCTTTGATGCAGAGCGCAAATTTATTGCTGATGATGTAACCTTTAGCAACATAAACGGAACAGCTATACTTTTGGGCGTGGGCTTAGGATTTAGATACCATATCAACAACAATTGGTGTGTAAATGTAATGAGTGAGTTTGTTTCTATAAATACAGATGCATGGGATGGCTATGATTATGGCACAGGGAAAGACCAAATGATTAAAAGTTCTGTTGGCCTAAAATATAGTTTTGGTCGCGGTAAACACATTGATCGTGCTGTTGCATGGCAAGATAACCGCGTAGACCGCATGCAGGCTAGAATAGATGATCAGGTTAATTCGGCTATCAAATCTATTAGCGATTCTGTTGATACCAAATTCAAGAAAATGATGAATATGCCTGGCACCAAAGATTCAGATGATGATGGTATTGTAGATAAATTTGATAAATGCCCAGATGTTGCAGGATTGTTTTCTAATAATGGTTGCCCTCCAGTTGAAGAAGTTGCCAAAGAAAAAGAGCAGGTAGCTGCAGTTGAAAAAACAATTGAGCAAATGAATAGTTCTGCAAAAGATCCAAATGCGCCAGCAAATGAAAAGGTGGCAATAGCGGCTCCTGTTGCAAACAATTCTCATTCTGGTTTGTCTAACGAAGAAAAATACCGTTTAAAAAATGAAATTTTGGTAGAAATGAATCCTATTCGTTTCTCAATTAATTCTTATCAATTAAATGCCAAAGCATATGAGTACTTAAATACCATTGCGGTAATTATGAGAAATAATCCAAGTTATACGCTTTCATTAAAAGGGTATACCGACGATAATGGAAGTGCTGCATACAATAAAAAGTTAGCTCAAAACAGAGCTACTGCCGTGTCTGAATATTTACAATCAAGAGGAATTACAGCACAACGCATCAGTATTTTAGCTGTGGGTAAGGAAAGTCCTTTGGATGACAATAGATCAGAAATTGGAAAATCTAATAATAGAAGAGTTGAATGTAAATTGGATTAATTCAATCTATATAAACTTTAAAAGGCGGGCAATCAATTTGGTTGTTCGCCTTTTTTTATGCCTAATTTTTTATTTCAATCTTTTATTTTTCCTTCTCAATCTATAAGATTATTTTAGTAAAAATTTCAAAGTATGATTTTATCAGATAAACGCATTTTAGAAGAAATGGCCGCCGGTTCCATTTTAATTGAACCATTTATTAAAGAATGCCTTGGCACCAACAGCTACGACGTACATTTGGGTAGGCATTTGGCTACTTACAAGGACCGTGTTTTAGATGCGCGCGAACACAATAAAATTGATACATTTGAAATTCCTCATGAAGGTTTTGTTTTACAACCCAATACACTTTACCTGGGTGTTACTGCAGAGTATACAGAAACCCATAAACACGTGCCATTTCTTGAAGGCAAAAGTAGCACTGGGCGCCTAGGAATAAATATTCATGCCACAGCCGGAAAAGGAGATGTTGGTTTTTGTAATACTTGGACTTTAGAAATTTCTTGTGCGCAACCTGTTCGTATTTATGCTGGAATGCCCATTGGACAGCTTATCTATTTTGTAGTAGAAGGTGAAATTGAAAATCTTTATAATGCTAAAAAATCTGCTAAATATAGCAAGAGAACGGTTAAGCCCGTTGAAAGTATGATGTGGAAGAATAAATTCTAACATTGGTTTATTTCAATACTATTTTCAATTTACAATCGTTTAAATACTCTATGTATAAATTTACACGCCTCTTTATTTTTGCTATAATTTTTCTTTTGTTTTCTAAAAATATTTGGTCGCAAACACAACGCTTTACCATCAGTGGCTACGTAAAAGAAAAGGGTAGCGCCGAGTTAATGATTGGTGCCAGCATTGCAGTTCCCGCCATTAGATCGGGTACCGTTTCTAATAATTATGGTTTCTTTTCGCTAACACTGCCAGAAGGTAAATACGAAATAATTGTATCCTATATTGGGTTCGAACCAAAAGCCTATACGGTTGATTTAAAAAAGAATATTGAATGGGATGTAATACTTGAACCTAGCGGTATAATGAAAGAATTAGTTGTTTCTTCACAAAAACAAAAGGTTCATTTGGCAGATGTTACTCAGATGAGTGTGATAGAAATTCCTATTCAACAAATTAAAGATATACCCGCCTTATTGGGAGAAAAAGATGTGATGAAGGTTATTCAACTTTTACCTGGTGTGCAAAAAGGGGGTGAAGGCAATGCTGGAATTTATGTGCGTGGTGGTGGTCCTGATCAAAATTTAATTATTTTGGATGATGCCATTGTATATAACGCATTTCACCTTTTTGGCTTCTTTAGTTTGTTTAATGGTGATGCCTTAAAAAGTGTAGAGTTAACCAAAGGTGGTTTCCCTGCGCGCTTTGGTGGTCGATTGTCTTCCGTTATTGAAATGAACATGAAGGAGGGGAATAAAGAGAAAATAAAAGGTGAAGCTGGAATTGGGATTATATCCAGCAGATTGGTTTTGGAAGGTCCTATTATTAAAGGCAAATCTTCTTTTTTGGTCTCAGCACGTAGAACTTATTTTGATGCATTAACCATGCCATTTCAGGATCCCAATTCAAAAGCGGGTTATTATTTCTATGATTTTAATGCCAAAGCCAATTATGAAATTAATACCCATAATAAAATTTTCTTGAGTGGATATTTTGGTAGTGATAAATTTTATTTAAAAGAAACTGATTTTAATAATTTTAAAACTTCGGCAGGACTTCAATGGGGAAATTTAACTGGAACGCTTAGGTGGAACCACCAATACTCTCCTAAACTCTTTTCAAATACCTCGCTTATTTTTAGCAATTATAAATTTGAAATTTTTGAGCAAGCGCAGCAATCAAATGGAAATTTTCAATTGAGTTATTCCTCAGGTATTAGAGATTATGCCCTTAAGCACGATTTAGATTATAGACCCAATACAAACCATTCCATTAAAATGGGCGCACAAATTATTCGTCACCAATTTGTGCCTTCTGCTTTAGTGTTAAAAGATGATTTTTCGGGATTAAATTCTACGCAAAAAAACGAATTTATTGCCTTTGAAAATGCCATTTATGTTGAGGATGACATGAAAATTGGGCCACGTCTGAAACTTAATCCTGGCCTGCGGTTAACGCACTTTAATGTGAGTGGGGTGAATTATTTTAAACCAGAACCTCGTATTGGAATGTCGTATAAAATTAAAAGTGATTTAGCTGCTAAAGCTTCCTTTGCAATTATGAACCAATACGTACATTTACTGTCAAACACAGGAATTGGTTTGCCTACAGATTTATGGGTTCCAACAACTAAAAAGGTTTTGCCGCAAACCTCTTGGCAAGTTGCTGGTGGATTTGCAAAAGACTTTTTAGAGCGCAATTTTTCTATAAGTGTTGAAGGATATTATAAGCGTGCTTCTAATATTATTTCCTTCAAAGAAGGTGCTAGCTTTTTAGATGTAGATCCTGCTGCAGCTGCGGATGCTGGCACCACCCCTTGGGAGCAAAACATTGCTATGGGGAAGATGTGGAGTTATGGTGCAGAGTTTTTATTGCAAAAGAAAACAGGTGATTTTACAGGCTGGATTGGTTATACCTTAAGTTGGACACAAATGCAATTTGATGAATTAAATTTTGGCCAAAAGTTTTGGGCAAAATACGACCGAAGGCACGATATTTCTTTGGTTGGTATGTATAAAGTACGTGAAGAAACCCCCGAACAAAATGGTGTAAAAATTAGCGCAACTTGGGTTTATGGAACTGGAAATGCAATTACTTTGCCTGTTGCCGAATATGCTGCTCCCATTCATCAACTAGGGGGCTCGCAGGGCTTTTTTGGAGGTGATATTGTATCTCAATACACTGGTAAAAATCAATTTAGAATGGCCCCTTACCACCGCATGGATTTAGGTATTCAAGTGCAAAAGCAAATGAAACACTGGGTTCGAACCTGGGAGTTTAGCGTTTACAATTTATACAATAGGTTCAACCCTTATTTTTATTATATAGGTTCGGATAATAATTCTATGCAGAGAAAGTTAATGCAGGTAACTATTTTTCCAATTGTTCCTTCGGTTTCTTGGAATATTAAATTTTAAATGAAGATGAAAAATTATATTAAAACTATTCTCTTAGCGCTTCCATTTCTGTTTGCTTCTTGTCAAAGAGTTGCAACAGTTCCAGTGCCTAATGTTGAATCCAAATTAGTTTTGTTTTCGTTTTTATCGCCCGAAGACAATGGTGTAGAGGCAACACTTACTTATTCAGTTCCTATTTATAATAATAATGGCGGAGCAAGTTTTTCTCCTATACCAGACGCTAATTTGGTGATCTCTGATAACAATGGAAACAGTAAAGTAATGCCCTTTAATTCGCAAAAAATGACCTATTACTTGCCTCAATCTGAGTTTCCAATTGTGCCAGGATTAAGCTATACCATTACCGCAACTTATGCTGGTAAAACGGTTAAAGGAACAAGTATTATCCCTCTTCAAATAATGGAAATTGATGAAGCAAAATATTCTGTTGTAACTTCAAGCAATGCCAGTCAGTATGAAAAGCAATACCTGTTTTCTGTAAAATGGAAAGATGATTTGCAACAGCGTAATTATTTTCGTGTAAATATTCAAGAGTGTAACATTTACCAATGGGATACCAGTTATTATTCGGTAAGAGATGAGTTTGTAACTGATCAAAATAGCACAGGCGATCAAATGGCTGTTAGTCATAAATATTATGCTTACAACAATTCCAAGGATACGCCAAATTTTGTAGCTTACCTTTTAAATACAGATGTACATTATTATGAATACCATAGGCGTCGTGTAAACTTTCAGGGCGAGGATCCTTTTAGCGAACCAGCACCTCAATACGCTAATGTAGAGGGTGGTTTAGGCGTTGTTTGTAGTTATAGGAAAAGCAAAAAAACGCCTTTCCAATTAAAGTAAACTGGAAAGGCATTGCTTATTGGTTCGAACCAATGAATTATAATTTCTGAGATTCTGCTGCTAATCTATTAATGTCGATAGGAACTACACCTACTTCTTCGCATACCAAGCCTCCAGCCAAGTTACTTAAAGCTGCAACCTCTTTGTTGCTCATGCCTAATGCCATGCATAAAGATGCCACAGATATAACAGTATCGCCGGCTCCACTTACATCTGCAATTTTTCTCAAGTGCGCAGGAATGTAATCAAATTGCGTTCCATCGCTAATCATTACACCTCTTTCACTCATGGTTACCATAATGTTTTTAAGAGATAAATTGCGCATCAAATCTTTTATGGCCAATTCAAAATCTGCTTGGTCAGATGGATCTGCATCGCGTTTAAAACCTTCTTTCAATTCCTTTAAGTTTGGTTTAAACAAATCTACTTCCTTGTAATGCAAAAAGTTTCTTTTCTTTGGGTCAACCACCACCTTTTTGTTCAACTTATGTGCATGCGCAACAATCTGTTGAATGAGTGTTTCAGAGATCACGCCTTTATCGTAGTCTTCAAATAAAACTACATCAGCACTTGGTAATAAATCATTGATGATTCTTTGAGTTAGCAAATAGGAATCTACTTCACTGATTTGTTCCGTTTGCTCATTGTCGATCCGAATCATTTGATGGTTCTGCGCCATTACCCTTGTTTTGGTAGTGGTGAGTCTTTCCTTAGAACGAATAATACCTGTACTTAGAAT
The DNA here is from genome assembly GCA_903927505.1 of uncultured Bacteroidota bacterium. GTDB lineage: Bacteria > Bacteroidota > Bacteroidia > UKL13-3 > UKL13-3 > B1. The sequence continues at coordinate 7,375 of CAIYNF010000112.1, forward strand.
AGATGATTTTTCCAATAAGGCTAATAATTCATTGCCTTCAGCATCTTCACCAATCACCGAACATAAAATTGGTTTTGCACCTAAAGCAACCAAGTTTAAAGCAACATTTGCAGCGCCACCTAATCTAAAATCTTTTTTATGAACAGCTAAAACAGGCACCGGTGCTTCTGGAGAAATTCTATCTACATTGCCTATTAAATAAGCATCAATCATTACATCGCCAATGACTAATACCTTTAAACCTTCAAACTTTTTTATTATTTCTTTCATCTATTTTGTGTTCAAAAAATTTAGGCTAATTTACTCAAAGCGCTTTTAATTCTCTCCATGGCCTGCAATAATTTTTCATCAGAAGCCGCATAACTAATCCTTAAGCAATTTGGATTGCCAAATGCTTCACCTGTAACCATGCTTACATGTCCCTCATTTAACAAGTATAAGCAGAGGTCGGTGGCCGTTTCCATTACTTGCTCTCCAAATTTTTTGCCGAGGTAAAAGGAGATATCTGGAAAGAAATAAAATGCCCCCTCAGGCTCATTGTTTAAAATTCCAGGAATGCTTGCCAAACCTTTTTCTACCAATTCTTTTCTTCGTTGAAAGGCTTTTACCATTTCCATACTTGGGGCCATGGTGCCAGTTAATGCAGCTACTGCAGCCTTCTGAGAAATGCCACTTGTAGCGCTGGTAAACTGCGATTGAATTTTTTCGCAAGCTTGTGCAATGGCTTTTGGAGCACCCATATAACCTAATCTCCAGCCTGTCATGGCATAACCTTTAGATAATCCGTTAATGGTAATTACCCTATCCTGCATGCTTGGAAAACTTCCAATACTTATATGTTTGCCAACAAAGTTGATGTATTCGTAAATTTCATCGGAGATAACTATTATTTGTGGGTACTTTTCAAATACTTTCACCAATGCCGCTAATTCTTCTTTACTATATACAGAGCCTGTAGGGTTGCAAGGAGAAGAGAATAAAAATGCTTTAGATTTTGGTGTAATTGCAGCTTCTAATTGCGCAGCTGTAATTTTATAATGTTGTGAAAGAGGCGCAGCTATAAAAACAGGGATACCCTCCACCAATTTAACCATTTCGGAATAACTTACCCAATAGGGTGTTGGAATAATTACCTCATCACCCGGATTTACAAGGGCCATAATAGCATTCATAATAGCGTGTTTGGCCCCTGTAGAAACAACAATTTGGTCTGCTGGGTAATTTAAATTATTGTCTCTTATAAACTTTTGCGAAATAGCTTCTCTCAATTCTGGAATACCCGCTACTGGAGTGTAATACGTAAAATTATTTTCAATGGCCGCAATGGCCGCATCCTTAATGTGTTGTGGAGTAGTAAAATCTGGTTCACCTAAACTTAGGTTAACCACATCAATTCCCTTGGCCATTAATTCCCTTGCCTTTTTAGACATGGCAATGGTTTGTGGTTCGTTTATAGTAAAAACTCGGTTTGCTAATGCATCCATTTTAAAGCTAATAAAAGGCGAATATAATAGAACTAATGACTTGAAACGAATGAGAAAACTCAATTTATGGAGGCAAATAGAAATTGCTCAGAAAATTTGGCAGTAAAAAGCCGCTCTTAACCATATTTTATAATGCTTTTCAGCCATTCTTACCTAGGTGTTAAATTTCTTATGCCATTATTGCGCAAATTACGCGTTGGTGTTGTTCTTGATGCTATTGGTTGCGGAGAAATTGAATTATAAAACGTAATTCTTCCGCCACTCAAATTGTAATAAAAAAGCCATGAATTTAAATAATTTCACAACCAAAGCCCAAGATGCCATTCAGCAAGCGCAACAAATTGCTGTTAGCAATTCTAACTCTTCTATTGAAACCGGACATTTACTAAAAGGTTTATTAGAAAGTGACGAGCAAACTACCCAGTTTTTGCTTAAGAAAATTGATGCCAATTTGCAACGTATGAACCAAGCCTTGGATGCCATTTTACTTTCTTACCCAAAAGTAAAAGACAATCCTGCGCAATACTTGTCAAACTCGGCCAACCAGGTGCTCATTAAAGCACAAAATTTCCTTCAAGAATTTGGAGATGATTTTGTAGCTGTGGAGCATTTATTATTGGCATTGTTATTTGTGTCCGATCCAATTGCCACCTTGCTTAAAGATGCTGGTGTAAATGAAAAAGCGCTTAAAACTGCTATCAAAGAATTACGCGGTGGTGCCAAGGTAAATTCACAAGGTGCCGAGGCACAATACAACTCTCTAAATCGTTACGCAAAAAACCTAAACGATTTAGCACAAAGAGGGAAATTAGATCCCGTAATTGGCCGCGATGAGGAAATAAGACGTGTGCTACAAATTTTATCTCGTAGAACAAAAAACAATCCTGTATTAATAGGTGAGCCAGGCGTTGGTAAAACTGCCATTGCCGAAGGTTTGGCGCATAGAATTGTGAGCGGTGATGTGCCAGAAAATTTAAAAAGTAAGCGCGTGTTTTCTCTTGATATGGGCGCATTAATTGCTGGAGCCAAATACAAAGGTGAATTTGAAGAACGCTTAAAATCTGTGATAAAAGAAGTTACCCAAAGTGATGGTGAAATCATTTTATTCATTGATGAAATTCATACCCTAGTTGGCGCAGGAGGTGGTGGGGAAGGAGCAATGGACGCTGCCAATATTTTAAAACCCGCTTTGGCTCGCGGCGAACTGCGCTCAATTGGTGCAACAACCCTTGCAGAATACCAGCGGTATATTGAAAAAGACAAAGCCTTGGAACGTAGGTTTCAAAAGGTATATGTAGAAGAGCCAGATACGGAAGCCGCTATTTCTATTCTTCGTGGATTAAAAGAAAGATATGAGGTACACCATAAAGTTCGAATAAAGGATGAAGCAATTATTGCCGCAGTAGAATTGTCGCAACGCTATATTTCAGATAGATTCTTGCCAGATAAGGCCATTGATTTAATGGATGAAGCGGCTTCTAAATTGCGCTTAGAAATAGATTCTGTTCCAGAAGAATTGGATCAGCTCGAAAGAAAAATAATGCAATTGGAAATTGAACGTGAAGCCATCAAACGCGAAGGTGATGTTGCCAAGGTTAAAGAGTTAAGCGAATTGATAGCCAATATGCAAAGTGAAAGAAATGCACTCAAAGCAGAATGGCAAAGCGAAAAAATTATTGTGGATGGTATTCAAACGGCCAAGCAAGAAATCGAAAATTTAAAGGTTGAAGCAGAGCATGCAGAGCGTGCGGGCGATTTTGGTAAAGTAGCAGAAATTAGATACGGAAGAATTAAAGAAGCAGAAGACAAAGTAATTGAGCTAAAAGAAAAATTGCAAGCGCAACAAGGCGATAATGCCATGGTGAAGGAGGAAGTAGATAGTGAAGATATTGCAGATGTGGTGAGCCGTTGGACAGGCGTGCCCGTTACCCGCATGTTGCAAAGTGAGCGTGAGAAATTATTGAACCTTGAAGCCGAATTGCACAAACGTGTGATAGGACAAGAAGAAGCAATTGTGGCCATTAGCGATGCCATTCGCAGAAACCGTGCGGGTTTGTCCGACCCTAAACGCCCAATAGGTTCGTTCATATTTTTAGGAACCACAGGTGTGGGTAAAACAGAATTGGCTAAGGCCCTCGCAGAATTTTTATTCAACCAAGAAAATGCTCTGGTACGCATTGATATGAGCGAATACCAAGAAAAACATACTGTTTCTCGCTTAATTGGAGCGCCTCCAGGTTATGTGGGTTATGAAGAAGGTGGTCAACTTACAGAGGCCATTAGACGCAGGCCTTATAGTGTTGTACTGTTAGATGAAATAGAAAAAGCACATCCAGATGTATTCAATATTTTATTGCAGGTTTTAGATGATGGGCGATTAACAGATAACAAAGGAAGGGTAGCTAATTTTAAAAATACCATTGTAATTATGACCTCCAATATTGGTTCGCAATTAATTCAAGAAAAGTTTGAAACCTATAATGATAATAACAAAGATGAGTTAATGGCGGAAGCAAAAGTGAATGTAATGGAATTGCTTAAACGCAGCATTCGCCCTGAGTTCTTAAATAGGATAGACGATGTAATTATGTTCACGCCATTGAGCAGAGAGGATGTGAGAAGCATTGTAGATATTCAATTAAAAGATATCAAAACTAAATTGTTAGAACAGGGAATTGTCTTTACGGCTAACGAAGAAGCCTTAGATTGGTTGGCACAATTGGGGTATGATCCACAATACGGAGCAAGACCTTTGAAACGTGTATTGCAAAGGAAAATTCTGAATGAATTGTCTAAAGAAATTCTTTCTGGAGCCATCAAAAAAGATTCCGAAATAGAATTGATTTTAGACAAAAGCAATCAATTGGTATTTCTCAATAAATAAAAAAAGCCCCGCCAATTGGCGGGGCTTTTTTTGTATCAAAATGTCTGCTGTGCTAAGCGCTCAAATCGTTTTCAGGATTGTTTAAATTTTCTAAGGCCAATTTCTTTTTATCTCTGGTACCTTTGTAAATTTCAAATTTATGGTAACGGCATTCTAAAGCTCCATTATACAACTGAATCTTTTTAGAAGGAGCCAAGCCAGTCATTTTTAAGGCCGCTATATTTGATGAAATTACCCATACATCATAGCCGTCAAATTCCTTTTTCATTTGATCTCCCATCATTTTATAAAAGGCGCCAATTTCATCAATTGGTAAACGTTCGCCATAAGGTGGGTTTATAATCATGAGTCCGCCACCGGCAGGACCTTTAACTTCTTCAAAACGTTTATTGCTTACTTTAATATCTTCATCCAAACCTGCACGCGTTATGTTCTCGCGGCTAATATCAATGGCCTTAAAGGTTTTGTCCGAACCAATTATGTTTGCTTTAGATTCTTTAATTGCTGCAATGGCGTCTTCTCTTACCTGAGAGAAAATCATAGGGTCGAAATTTTTCCAGCGCTCAAAACCAAATTGTGCGCGCTTTAAATTGGGAGGCATGTTTTTAGCAATCATTGCCGCTTCAATGAGCAAAGTACCACTACCACACATTGGATCGTAATAATTTCCTTCACCGTTCCAACCTGTAAGCATAATCATTCCAGCAGCTGTAACCTCATTAATAGGGGCTAAAGTGCTGTCTGTTCTATAACCTCTTCGATGCAATGATTCCGCCGAGCTGTCTAGTGAAACAGTAACCTCATCATTGTTAATGTGAATGTCTATACTTAAATCTGGGTGCGTTAAATCAATGCTTGGGCGTTCGCCAAATTTCTCTCTAAATTGGTCAACAATGGCATCCTTTGATTTAAGCGAAACATATTGCGAATGGGTAAAGAAATCACTTCTTAAGCTGGTATGAATTACCAATCTGCCATCCTTTTCAAGATACTCTCCCCAATTTATTTTTTTGATGCCGTCATACAATTGTGTTTCATCTTTTGCCCTAAATTTATTGATTGGAATCAAAACTTTAAGCGCTGTTCTTAAGCATAAATTTGCCCTGTACATCAAGGCTAAATCGCCCTCAAAGCTTACTGCACGGTTATGTGCCATTACATTTTGGGCCCCTAAATTATTTAATTCTTCTACTAATATTTGTTCTAACCCAAATTGGGTTTTGGCCACCATGGCATACGTTGCGTTCAAATTCTCTAGCTATTTTAAGCTGCAAAGTTAAACGAATAAACTGAATAGCCATATTCAAATCATTGAGCAGCTAGGTTAAAGCAATTCAAATTTTTCTTGCATATAGGGGATTTGGATATTTTGAAATCCCTTTTCCATCAGTTTCTTCTTGAAAATATCTTGTGTTTTTATTTCGCCATGAACCAAAAATAGTTGCTTTATTTTTTTAGGATTTTGACAGGAAAGCCAGTTTAAAATTTCCTCATAATCGGCATGCGCACTATAATAATCAAGTTTCTTTATTTGAGCATTAACGGCATATTCCTCACCAAAAATCCGAACCAATTTTTCGCCATTTTTTAATTTGCCGCCCAAACTTTCTGGGGTGCAATACCCAACAAACAAAATGGTATTGTTTGGGTTTTCAATATTGTTACTAATGTGGTGCTTTATTCTTCCTGCCTCTGCCATGCCACTTGCCGAAATAATAATACAAGGTTCTTCTGAGGAATTCAATGCTTTAGACATTTCCAAATCACTTACATAGGTTAGGTTCTTAAAGCCAAAAGGGTCAGGGTCTTTGTGCACATATTCCATAAATTCTTCCCTATAACATTCTTGGTGCTTGCGCATTACATCCGTTGCTTTTACAGAAAGTGGACTGTCTACAAAAACCTTAATATTGGGCATTTTGCCTTCATTCACCGCTTTGTCTAATAAGTAAATAATTTCTTGGGTTCTATCTACACTAAATGCGGGAATAATGAGTTTTCCTTTATTGGTAATGCAAGTTTCTGTGATAATAGAAAATAGCTCTTTCTCTGCATCTCCAATAACCGCATGAAGCCTGTCGCCATAAGTGCTCTCGCAAATTAAATAATCACATTGCGGAAATGCTTGAGGGTCTCTTAAAATGGAATCGTTGTAACGCCCAATATCGCCAGAAAATGCAATTTTTATTCGTTTGTTATCGGTAGATTTAATATCCAAATTTACACAAGCACTGCCCAGTAAATGTCCTGCATCTGTAAAGGTTAATTTTATCTCTCCATCAATTCTTAATTCTTCTTCGTAATCTAATATTTCCATTAACGAAAGAGCCTTCTCTACATCTTCTAAATCGTATAGTGGTTCAATGGCAACCAAGTCTTTTTTTAGCCTTCGTTTGTTTACATATTTTAAATCTGCTGTTTGTATATGGGCAGAATCTGCCAACATTATTTCACACAAACTTTTTGTGGCGGGCGTGCAAAAAATAAGGCCATTAAAACCTTCCTTCACCAATCTTGGAATTAAGCCACTGTGGTCTATATGTCCATGAGATAATATTAAAAAATCTATGCCTTTCGGGTCGAACCCAAAATGCCTGTTTAAATCATCTCTCTGCTGAACATGCCCTTGCACCAATCCACAATCCAATAAAATTTTAGTGCCTTTTGGAGTGGTAATGATGTGCTTACTCCCTGTAACCATTTGGGCTGCGCCAAAAAATTGTATATCCATAGAGCAATATATCCTTTAATTTTCGGAAATCAGTGAATTATCGAAAAAATGAAATAAAATATCCACGAAAGTCACATACATTTGTTGATTACGACATAAAGTTGTTTTTTGCAACATTAAATAATCAGATTAAGGAATTATGCATTTAGCTATCGCAGGAAATATTGGTTCGGGAAAAACAACGTTAACCACATTGCTTTCTAAACATTACAAGTTTGAGCCACATTATGAAAACGTGGAAAACAATCCTTATATATCAGATTTCTATGAGGACATGCAACGTTGGAGCTTCAATCTTCAGATTTTCTTTTTGAACGAACGCTACAGCTCATTGTTACAACTACAAAAATCTAAAAAGAACATTATACAAGATCGCACCATTTATGAGGATGCTCATATTTTTGCACCTAATTTGCATAGTATGGGTCTTATGAGTTCTCGCGATTTTGAAACGTATCAAAAACTTTTTGATTCAATTAGCCAAACTGTTAAACCACCAGATTTGATGGTCTATCTTCGTGCTTCTATTCCTCATTTGGTAAACAATATCCAAAAACGTGGTCGCGAATATGAAGACAGTATTCGTTTGGATTATTTGCGCAGGTTAAACGAACGCTACGAAGCATGGATTACGAGTTATAAGCCACGCCATATTATTATTGAAGTAGATGATATGAACTTTGCCGAAAATTCAGAACACCTAGGAAGTATTATCTCCCGCATCGAAGGTGAAGTGAATGGCTTATTTTAAATAGTCCATAGTCCATAGTCATTGGTCGATGGTTCAAATTTGATAGACCATATTTTAATAGTTATTAAATAAAAAAAGCCTGCAGATGCAGGCTTTTTTATTTTTATTTTTTTTAGAAAAAATCATTAAACGCTCAATAATAAATAAGCTATGGTCTATGGTCCACCGACTATGGGCTTCAGCTCAGGAATAAATAAGCTATGGTCTATGGTCCATCGACTATGGGCTTCAACTACAAAGAACCAGTTCGGCCGCCATC
>CAIYNF010000113.1 GCA_903927505.1 uncultured Bacteroidota bacterium
GTAAGTGTGCAACACAAAGGTTCATCGGCACAAGGCGCGCAATACGCCATTATCATTTACGAATCCAGCAATGGAAAATTTCGCACCTATATCTTCATGAAAGACAACGGCAACGGCCTTCAAGTAAATGAATTCAGAATTGAAAGGGAGTAGTTTTTAAATTTGACAAATATTCCTCCTTACACAAACCAAATAACCCATAAAAACTGCCAGAAGCCAGAAGCCGATAGCAACTAAACAGCAACTGGCGCTTTAATGGCGGGATGCGGATCGTAATTTTCTACTGTAAAATCTTCGTAGGTAAAATCAAAAATAGAAGTAATAGCTGGATTAATCTTTAGGCTTGGGTAAGCCCTAGCCTCACGACTCAATTGCAATTCTACTTGTTCAAAATGATTGCTGTAAATATGGGCATCGCCAAAGGTATGCACAAAATCTCCCACTTGTAGTCCGCAAACTTGCGCAATCATATGCGTTAAAAAAGCATAGCTGGCAATATTAAAGGGCACCCCTAAAAACATATCGGCACTTCTTTGGTAAAGCTGGCAACTTAATTTTCCATCGGCCACATAAAATTGAAAAAAGGCATGACAAGGCATCAAGGCCATTTTAGGCAATTCTGCCACATTCCAAGCACTTACTATCATTCTACGACTATCAGGATTGTTCTTAATGGTAGCAATTACTTCACTTAATTGATCTATGTGTTTGCCATCTGGCGAGGGCCAAGAGCGCCATTGCGCGCCGTAAACCGGACCCAAATTCCCGTCCTTATCTGCCCATTCGTCCCAAATGGAAACGCCATGGTCTTTTAAATATTGGGTATTGGTTTCTCCTTTTATAAACCAAAGTAGTTCGTACAAAATAGATTTCAAATGCACCTTTTTAGTGGTGATTAAAGGGAAGCCTTGGCTCAAATCAAAACGCAATTGTGCGCCAAAAATACTGCGTGTGCCGGTTCCGGTTCTATCAGATTTAAAAGTGCCATTTTTATAAATGTGCGCCAACAGTTGTTCGTATTGATTCATAGCAAATAATTTATCTTCAAGTTTAAATAGCTTCCGGCAGTAGTTTTGTACTTGTTTTCAACAGCTCCCCTTACAGCCTTGTTTTTCGGTTCGAACCGACGAAAATGAAATTTGTTGAAGCCAATCTAATTTGTAATTTTATGACCTAATTTTTTAGAAATGAAATACAGCAAAAACTTCCTATCTAACCTTGCCCTTGGCTTATTAAGTATTTTAAGCTTACAAGTTTCGGCACAAAAGAAAAAAGACAAAAATGCAGTTTGGTTCAAAGAAATTCCAGCTTCAGTTACTTTTCAATGGGATGGCAATTACCAAGGAACTACGCCGTGTGAAGACTGTGATGGCATTCAAACAGTGATACAACTGAATACTGATAATACGTATAAACTCATTGCAAAGTATATTGGAAAAGGCGACAGTGTTTACCAAGAAAAGGGCATTGTATTATGGAAAAAAGAGGGCAATTATATTGTGATGTTAAAGGATGGATTTACTGCCAATGATTCTTCTTTTGCTTTGCTTTCCAAAGACCGATTAACCCTGCTCGACCAAAATGGCAAACGCATAGGAGGTGTGGCTGGACCCTATTACATCCTTAAAAAAGATGCTGCGGGTATTGCGGGTAAATATTGGCAATTGAGAGAGCTCAATGGCAAAGCCATAAATTTAAGCAGTAAGGATAAGCATCCTTTTTTATATGTAAACCCAGATAACAACAGTTTTGCAGGCAATGGCGGCTGCAACACATTAATGGGCAGGTATGAACTTGGCACTGGAATTAAAATTACTTTTAGCAATATTGCTTCTACTATGAATGCTTGTGCAGATATGGATATAGAAAACGATTACCGCTTGGCCCTAGAGAGCACAGACCATTTTGCCATTAGAGGGGAATACCTCATTTTGGAAAATGCTTTGAACCAGCCCCAGGCAAAACTACAAATACAATATTTTAAATAATGGGCCGAACCAAGCGCCTATTTGACAATTAAATGATACCTAGATCAAATTTTACCAATATCTAGTTTGCATAGCAACTAGGAATAGATATTTTTGCAGTTCGCTTAAAACTAAAGGAAACACATGGCTGAAGTAATTAATATGCCCAAAATGAGTGATACGATGACCGAAGGGGTAATTGTATCTTGGCTTAAAAAAGTGGGTGACGACGTTAAACCAGGAGATATTCTTGCAGAAGTGGAAACCGATAAGGCTACCATGGAACTTGAAAACTATGTAAAAGGTACACTTTTGCATATTGGAATTCCTGCTGGCGGATCGGTTCCGGTTAACGCGCTAATTGCCATTGTTGGTCAGAAAGGCGAAGATTTTAGTGCCCTATTAAATGGTGCCGCTCAAATAGCTGCTGCGCCTGCGGCAAGCGAAACAACTGCACCTGCGCTTGTAGCTGAAGTTGTTGCTCCGGCAATAGTAGAAGTTGCAGCAACCCATAGCACAGATGATAGCAGGATTAAAGCCTCCCCTTTGGCAAAATCTGTGGCCAAAGAAAAAGGAATTGATTTAAACCAGGTAGCTGGAAGCGGCGATAATGGTCGTATAGTAAAGAAAGACGTTGATAATTTTGTTCCTTCAAGCAAAGGAGGCGCAAGTCTTCCAAATATTGTTGCCAAAGAAAGTTTCAATGAAGTTACTGTAAGCCAAATGCGTAAAGTAATTGCACGCAGGTTGAGCGAAAGCAAGCATACTGCCCCGCATTTTTACTTAACCATGTCGATTAACATGGACAATACCATTGCAGCACGCAAGCAAATTAATGCGGCATTGGAAACCAAAATTTCTGTAAACGACTTTATAGTAAAAGCGGTTGCATTGGCTTTGCGTAAAAATCCAAATGCCAACTCTTCATGGTTGGGCGATAAAATTAGGTACAACCACCACATCCATATTGGTGTTGCTGTTGCTATTGAAGATGGCTTAATTGTTCCTGTGGTAAAATTTGCAGATAACAAAAGCCTTTCGCACATTAGCACAGAGGTGAAGCAATTGGCAGAAAAAGCAAAAACAAAAAAATTACAGCCTACAGAATTTGAAGGTAATACTTTTACCATTTCTAATTTAGGTATGTTTGGTATTGATGAATTTACGGCTATTATTAACCCACCAGATGCTTGTATTTTGGCAGTAGGCGCGGCTAAAGAAACCGTAATTGCAGAAAATGGCCAGATGAAAATTGCCCAAGTAATGAAAGTAACCCTTAGTTGCGACCACCGTGTGGTGGACGGTGCGGTGGGATCTGCTTTCTTAAATAGCTTGAAAGATTTCTTGGAGAATCCTGTTAAAATGTTGGTATAAGGAATTCCTTTTCCAGTTGTAAAAAATAATCCTGCCGCATTTGAAAGCTGTTCTTGATTTAGGAACCAATACTTTTCATTTGCTCATTGCCGAGCAAAACGGCGCAACTATTTCAGAAGTTTATCAGAAACAAATTCCCGTAAAAATTGGTGCGGGAGGTATTAACCAAGGCTTTATAAGCAATGCTGCCTATGCGCGTGGCATTGCCGCATTAGAAGAATTTTCAGCTACCATCAAGCAATATCCCGTGCAAAGTATTGTTGCCACAGGCACTTCGGCCATTCGCAATGCAAAAAATGGAGCTGAATTTTTAGAAGAAATTGCAGTCAAATTTGGCTTTAAGGTGCAAAGTATAAGTGGTGAAATGGAAGCCAGTTTAATTTATAAAGGTGTAAGTTTATCTTTCCCATTTCCAGACCAACCTGTTTTGGTAATGGACATTGGCGGTGGCAGTGTAGAATTTATTATTGGCAAAAAAGAAGAGATCCTTTGGAAGCAAAGTTTTGAAATAGGTGCTGCCAGGTTATTAGATAAATTTAAACCCAGCAATCCTATTAGCGAGGAGGAAATAATAGCTATAGAACACTACTTGAATGAGGCGCTTCAGCCATTATCGGCAGAATTGGATCGGCATAAAAATACAGGAAAACCCGTTCAAATTCTTATTGGTTCGGCCGGAAGTTTTGAAACATTATTAGACGTATTGAGCCTAGATTTAAACAAAGAAATAAAAGCAATTATCCCCTTTGCCAAGCAGGTGAGTTTAGCCGATGCGGCCTTGTTTTATCAATTTATTATCGGTTCGAACCAAAGCCAGCGCGAGGAAATGAAAGGCCTTTTAGATTTTAGGGTAGATATGATTGTGGTGGCAACTTTGTTGATGCGCTATGCACAAAATAGCTTTGGCATAAAGCAAATGATTGCAAGTCATTATGCTTTAAAAGAAGGGCTGCTTTTCTTGTAAAACAAAATTGACAGGGTTCAAATATGCCCTAAATATTGGCATTCATAAAATTGCGGATTAATTGTTTACTATTTTTCTTTTACAGAAATTTAGTGTGTTGTATCTTCGGCCCAATAAACATAAACACCCCAGCAACATGCTAACTTTACGTTCAAAAGCTCTAGATACCGTTCAAAACCGCAAAACGGTAACCGTTACCCCTCCATCTACAAGGGTTTCGGAGTATTTTAACTCAAATGTTTTCACAGATTCTTCCATGATGGAGTTTTTACCGAAAGAGGCATACAAAGCAGTTTCGGCAGCCATTAAAAATGGAGAGAAAATAGACCGTGCCATTGCCGACCAGGTAGCTACTGGCATGAAAAATTGGGCAATTTCTAAAGGTGTAAGTCATTATACGCATTGGTTCCAACCTTTAACAGGGGCAACCGCAGAAAAACACGATTCATTTTTTGAACCAACAGAAGATGGCAGGGCAATAGAGAAATTTGCGGGTGGCGCATTGGTTCAACAAGAACCAGATGCTTCTAGTTTCCCTAATGGAGGTATCCGTAACACTTTTGAAGCACGCGGTTATACTGCCTGGGACCCCTCATCTCCGGCATTTATTATGGAAGGCTCTAATGGTAAAACATTATGTATTCCTACCATTTTTGTTTCTTATACAGGTGAGGCATTAGATTACAAAGCGCCTTTACTTAAAGCATTAAACGCAGTAGAAAAAGCAGTTGTAAATGTGTGCAACAGTTATTTTGATAAAAACGTAAATAAATCTTGGGTGTCTTTAGGTATTGAGCAAGAATATTTCTTGGTAGATGAAGCCATGTGTGTAGCGCGTCCAGATTTAATGCTTACCGGCAGAACCCTTATTGGCTTATCACCAGAAAAAGGTCAGCAATTAGAAGACCATTATTTTGGTTCGATCCCACCTCGTGTGTATGATTTTATGATTGATTTTGAAACAGAATGCTACAAATTGGGCATTCCTTTGAAAACGCGTCATAATGAAGTGGCACCTTCACAATACGAATGTGCGCCAAATTTTGAAGAAGTGAATTTAGCCATTGACCACAACCAATTGTTGATGGACGTAATGGAAAAAGTTGCTTTGCGCCACAAGTTCAAAGTACTTTTACATGAGAAACCATTTGCTGGAATTAACGGCAGTGGTAAACACAATAACTGGAGTTTAATTACCAGCACGGGCACCAATTTATTGGCACCAACCGCTAATCCAGAAAGCAATATTCAGTTCTTATCTTTCTTTGTTAATGTTATTAAAGCAGTACACGACCATGCAGATTTATTGCGTGCTTCTATTGCGTCTGCTGGTAATGAACACCGCTTGGGAGCAAATGAAGCACCACCAGCCATCATGAGTATTTTTATTGGTAGCCAAATGACAGAAGTTTTGGAAAGTTTATTGAACAATAAAACTTCCAATAACAAGAGTAAAGCCGCATCTATTAATGTAAAGAAAATTCCTGAAATTTTATTAGACAATACAGACCGTAACCGCACATCCCCATTTGCGTTTACTGGAAATAAATTTGAGTTCCGTGCTGTTGGATCAAGCGCCAATTGCGCCAACGCCATGATTGTGTTAAACACCATTATGGCAGATCAATTGAATAAATTTAAAGCAGAAACAGATGCTTTAATTAAGAAAGGAAAAAAGAAAGAAGACGCCATTTTAGAGGTTTTGAAAGGCTATTACAAAGCAAGTAAGAAAATATTATTTGAAGGAAATGGCTACAGCGACGAATGGGTTAAAGAAGCTACAAAACGCGGTTTAAATAATATTAAAAATACACCTGAAGCTTTGAACGCATACATTAGCACTAGTAGTAAAAACTTATTTGTTAAAAACGAAATTTTTAATGAGGTAGAATTGAATGCGCGTTATGAAATTATGCAAGAATTATACGTAAAGAAAATTGACATTGAAGCCAAGCTTTTGGCGCAATTGGCAATCAGTCACGTAATTCCTGCAGGTATTGCTTACCAACGTAATTTGGCCGAAAATGTGAAAGCCATGAAAGATGCTGGTTTAAGCAAAGCAGATACAGAAGTGCAAGTAAATATGATTAAAGAATTGGCGCAACATATTAAAACCATTAGCATCAATGTAAGCAAGTTACAAGTTGAACTAGAGAAAGCACATCACCAAGCAAGTACACATAAAAGTGCCATGGCATTTTCAAGCAAAGTGAAGCCGCTTTTTGAACCAATTAGAAAAAGCAGTGATGCTTTAGAATTTTTGGTAGATGATGAACTTTGGAAACTTCCTAAATACAGAGAAATGTTATTTGTGAAATAGCTTTTTGCTGTTGGCCATTAACTTTTGATAATTTTTAAAAGCCCTGTTCAAAACTGAACAGGGCTTTTTGTTTGCTAAGGTTTGAGGTATTTTAAAGCATAAAGCGCTGAAATGGAAAATTTGCCTCTTTAAAATTGCTATTTACGGGCAAAAAAACGGGCACTTATAGGCCAAAAACCTCCGTTTTACGGGATTTAAGAACAATAAATTCTTAATTTTTTAGTTTTTTTCAAAGAATATGCCATTAAAAGAGTAATTTTTAATAAACTTGCATTAAATACGTTAGACCCGAAAACCCATTTTTCATGAATAATAGATACTACTTACTCAATTTGATTTTAGGTATTTCATTCTTGGCCTTGTTCACCTCATGTGGTGCAAAAAAAGGCTCGATTGCTGCCGCGAGAGAATCTTACATCAAAAAGGAATATTTTGTTTCTGGTGACAATTACCGCAAGGTTTATTCGAGTACCAAAAACAAAGAAGAGAAAATTGAAGCTGCCAACAAGGCTGCTGATTGTTACTGGCTAATGAACGACATGAAAAATGCGGAGAGCTGGTACCGTAAGGCTTTGAAGGTAGATGCTAAAAATGCCGACAACCAATTGCGCTTAGCAAAAACGCTTAAAAACAACCAAAAATTTGAAGAGGCAATAGTAGAATTTAAAAACTACCAAAAGCTTTCTCCTGAAAATAGTCAATTGGTTGAAAGATTGATCAAAGGATGTGAAAATGCATTGAAATGGAAAAACGAAAAAACACGTTACAATGTTGAAAATGTAAAGGGCCTAAATACGCGTTGGGAAGATTATGCGCCGCAATGGTTCAAGAAAGACCAATTGTATTTTACCTCTGATAGAGAAAAAGGTGTGAGTGGAAGTACCATGTATGGTTGGACAGGTAATGGCTATTGCGATTTGTATACTGCCACCTACAAAGTAGATAAAAAGAACCCTAATAATATCACTTATCAAATGCCTGTATTGGTTGACAAAGACCATTTAAATGGCAAATTAAATGATGGCGCCAATGCCTTTGATGCACGTTTTTCTACTACTTATGTTACCCGTTGTAACTACGACAATAACCTGAAAGGAAAAAGTTGCAGAATTTATTCTTCCTCTCTTACAGGTACAGAATGGTCTGATCCAGTTCCTTTGGAGTTTAGCTCAGACTCATTTAATTGTGGTCAGCCTTCACTTACCAAAGACGGACAAATTATGTATTTTAGTTCCGACATGCCGGGTGGTTTTGGAGGAAAGGATATTTGGTTTGTTACCTATAGCAAAAGAAGCAAAACTTGGGGTGATCCTGTAAACTTAGGTCCTATAGTAAATACCGAAGACGATGAAATGTATCCATTTATTCATGAAGATGGCACTTTGTATTTTGCCTCAAGCGGGCATGTTGGTTTAGGTGGTACAGATATTTTCATGACCAAAGGAAGCGTTTCTGATTGGAGCGAACCAGTAAACATGAAATCACCTATTAATTCGCATGGCGACGACTTTTCAATTATTCTAGCCAAAGACAAAGAGAGCGGTTATTTCTCAAGTAACCGTGATGGCGGTAAAGGACAAGATGATATTTACCGTTTTAGCATGACCCCATTGGTATTTACATTGAGTGGTGTGGTTAGAAACGCTAAAACAAAGGCGTTAATGCCAAATGCAGTTATTAGCATAACTTCAAGCAATGATACTGGTCGTGTAATAATTAAAACCGACCAGGTTGGTTCATATAAAATTGTATTGAAAACCAAAACTGACTATGAATTATTTGCATCACGTCAAATGTTCTATGATAGTAAAATGGAAGAAAAAACTACCAAAGGATTAGAGGTATCTACAGATTTGATTCAAGATTTTGAATTGAATTCATTGGGACTTGAAACCTTTACTTTACGTGGTATTTTGTACGACTTAGACAAAGCGAATATTCGTCCGGATGCAGCAGCAGTGCTAGACTCATTGATTATAGTATTGAACAAATACCCTAGCTTAAGAATTGAATTAGGTTCACATACGGATTGTAGAGCAGATTCACTTTACAACATGGGATTATCTCAAAGACGTGCAGATTCTGCAGTAGCTTACTTGGTTACTCATGGTGTTGACACCCTTCGTTTGGTATCTAAAGGATACGGTGAAAACGTGAAAGATTCTGCATCTATGCATTGTAATTGCGAAGGTCCGAATGAAAGAGAGCAAGGCTTAAAATGTACCGAAGCTGAACACCAATTAAACAGAAGAACAACCGTAAAAGTATTAGATATTTATTGGGAAAAACCTAAGCCTGTGCAAGCTGCACCTCCAAGAGGTACGCCAAGAGCGCCGCAAGGAAGACCAGCTCCGGCAGCACCGAGAAGGTAAAGCGTTTTTTCCTTAAAAACCATTTTGCAAAGGCACAAAGACACGAATAAAAATTTCGCTAGGCTTTGTGCCTTTGTATATTTGTAAGGTACCTAAAACTTTATTCGTTTCATATTCCAATAGGATCAAGCAAACATGCGAATAGTTAAGCTAGCACATTTTATTTTAATGTTTTTATTGCCCTTGTTGCTTTTGGCGCAAGAGCCACAAAACAAACCCTACCAATTAGATTTGGACAAAGCTGATATGGCTTATATGGCCAAGAAATACAATACAGCTGCCATGCTCTATCAAAAGGTTTATCCTAAAGTTAAAGAGGAAACAGAGAAGCAACAAATACTATTTAAGATTGCCGATAGCTATAGAAACAGCAACAATTTTAAACAAGCCCTCAAATGGTACGAAGAGGTTTTAAATAGTAAATATCCCGATCCAAATATTTTATACAGCTACGGACAATTGCTCAAAAATTTTGAGCGCTACGACGAAGCTTCACGTGCATTTTACGATTTTAGTTTTGAAAATCCTGACGACCCTAAAGGCAAAATTGCACAACAAAGCTGTGCCACTGCAGGCGAATGGAAAGCAAATCCATTGAAGTATAAAGTTGAAAATATTGCAACAATAAATACAGACCAAAGTGATTATGCGCCGTTTTTTAGCAATGGTAAAATTGTTTATTCTTCAACACGCAAAGAAGCGCAAGGTTCTGAAACTTTTGAATGGACTGGTCAAAAATATTCTGATTTATTTGAAGCCACCTTTAATGGCAGTACCTATGGCAAACCCATTGCCTTAAAAGCACTCAACACCAATTTTAATGAAGGTGTAGCCTGGTTGGATAGCAGTGAAAGTAGCATTTATTTTACCCAGTGCAATGGCAAAGATGGAACAGGTAATAAATGCAAAATATATGTGAGTTATTTTCAAAACGGCGCTTGGGTCGAACCAAAAGCATTGCCATTTAACAACGATAGTTTTAGTTGTGGCCACCCCAGTTTTTCTGCCGATGGAAAGACCCTCTTTTTTAGCAGTGATATGCCTGGAGGATTTGGCGAAAAAGATATTTGGCGCATCGCCTACGATCCAATTAAAGACCAATGGGGAAAGCCTGCAAACCTTGGAGCAAATGTAAATAGCAAGGAAGATGAACTGTTTCCATTTGTGGCAGAAAACGGCAAAATATATTTTGCGTCTAAAGGAAAAATTGGCATGGGTGGTTTAGATATTTTTGAAACCTTTGACAGCGCCGGAACTTATGCTGTGGCAAATAATTTGAAATACCCCATTAATTCTGGTGGCGATGATTTTGGCATTACTTATATTCCAGAAAGCAAAAGAACAGCAGGCGGCCCAATTGCATTTATGAGTTCTAATAGAGAGGGTGGTTTAGGAGATGATGACATTTATTCTATTGCCATTAAACCAGTGATTGTTTTGGCTAAAGTTTTTGTATACGACAGAAGCACTGGCAACCCTATTGCTGCAGCTTTGCTAAACCTAACAGTTACCAAGGGAAAGAAAATTGGCAGCTATAAAAGTACCGATAAAGGTACCTTAAGCATTGATTTGCCTTTGAATGATTTGATGGCTTTGAGTGCATCTAAAGAAAAATACTTGAGTAGTTTATCTTTAGCCATTAGCACACAAAATATTTTAAATGATACCAGTATTGACTTGCGCATACCAATGGATTTGGTTCCTGCAGACGATATTGAAATTACCTTGCAAGGCATTTATTACGATTTAGATAAATGGGATTTACGCCCAGAGGCAAAATTGGTTTTAGACTCCTTGGCAAGCATTTTAAAAAGCAATCCAAGTTTGGTTATAGAATTGGCCTCTCATACAGATAGCAGGGCACCGGCCGATTATAATTTGGAACTTTCTAAAAAACGTGCCCAAAGTTGTGTGACTTACCTCATTCAAAAAGGCATTGCCAAAGATAGACTGGTGCCTATGGGATACGGTGAAACCAAATTGGTAAACGATTGCAGTGATGATGTGGATTGTACCGAAGAGGAACACCAACAAAACAGAAGAACCACGGTACGCGTGCTCAAGAGCGATTACAAAGGGAAACCTTAATAGGCTTTCCACAAATTCTACCCGGCATAGGGTGTTACCTGCAAATTCTTTACTTTTGCAAGCAATATGAGTGCAGATAAATATATGAAACGTGGCGTTTCTTCTCAAAAAGAAGACGTTCATGCCGCCATTAAAAACATAGATAAGGGATTATTTCCGCAAGCATTTTGCAAAGTAGTGCCCGATTTCCTTGGCGGCGACGATGATTTCTGTAATATCATGCACGCAGATGGGGCTGGCACCAAATCGTCATTGGCCTACCTCTATTGGAAAGAAACTGGCGATTTGAGCGTCTGGAAAGGCATTGCGCAAGACGCCATTGTAATGAACCTAAACGATTTATTATGTGCCGGTGTTTATCAAAATATTACCATTTCCTCTACCATAGGTAGAAATAAAAATCTAATTCCGGGTGAAGTAATTTCAAGCATCATTGAAGGCACGGAGGAATTTATAGAAAACTTAAGAGACCATGGGGTTCAAATCCACTCCACAGGCGGTGAAACTGCAGATGTAGGCGATTTGGTTCGAACCATTATTGTTGACTCAACAGTTACTGCAAGGGCAAAAAAATCTGAAATAATTTCCAACCATAAAATTGTTCCCGGCGATGTTATTGTAGGCTTTGCCTCTTTTGGACAAGCCACTTATGAAAAACAATACAATGGCGGTATGGGCAGTAATGGCTTAACCATGGCCAGACATGACGTTTTAGATGCAAGTTACAAAGCCATTTCAGAAAGCTATGACCCTTTGGTACCAGCTGATTTGGTTTATACTGGCAAATTAAAATTAAGCGATCAATTGCCAAACTATCCTTTAAATGTAGGTAAAATGATACTCTCCCCTACCCGAACATTTAGCCCAATGATAAAAGAAGTTTTTGATGCACATTTTAATCAAATTCATGGCATGGTGCATTGCACAGGTGGTGGGCAAACCAAGATTTTACATTTTATCAAAGAACATAAAATTATTAAAGATAATTTATTTGCTACACCGCCCCTTTTTGAAATGATTCAATCTCAATCTGGTAGCGAGTGGCAAGAGATGTACAAAGTCTTTAACATGGGTAATTTAATGGAGATTTATACCGACCCAAAAACGGCTGAATCCCTTATTGCCATTGCCAAATCGTTTAATATTGAGGCGCAAATAGTTGGAAGGGTTGAAGCTTCAAGTACCAAACAGCTAAAATTACAGACATCACAAGGCATTTTTGAGTACTAAATTAATGGGCATTTTAGTATATTGCCCGCTTATACTAGCCAGCATAAATGAAAATACTTGTAACAGGTGGAGCGGGGTATATTGGCTCTCACACCATTGTTGAATTATTGCAGGAAGGTTATGATGTTGTAGCCCTCGATAATTTTGACAATTCCTACCCCAGCGTATTAGAAAATATTAAATCCATTAGTGGCAAAAATTTTGATTTTGCTGAAGTGGATATAAGAAACAAAACCCAACTCAAGCAATTTATTTCTGAGCAAAAAGACATTGCCGCCGTAATTCATTTTGCAGCAAGCAAAGCGGTTGGTGAGAGTGTAGCACTTCCTTTAAAATATTATGAGAACAACGTTGCAGGCACGGTAAACCTTTTGGAAGCCATGCAGGAAAATGGCATTCAGCAAATAGTTTTCTCTTCTTCTTGCACCGTTTATGGGGAAGCTACCCCTCCGGTTGATGAAAACGCAGCTATTCCTGTGGCACAATCGCCTTACGGTAACACCAAACAAATTTGCGAAGAGGTTTTAAGAGACCAATCAAACGCCACTAATTTAAAAGTGGTGGCCTTGCGCTATTTTAACCCAATTGGTGCACATGAATCTGCCCTAATTGGCGAGTTACCCATTGGCGTTCCAAATAATTTGGTTCCCTATATTACACAAACCGGCATTGGCAAAAGAGCCACACTCACTGTGCATGGCAATGATTACCCAACCCCAGATGGCACATGCATTAGGGATTATATTCATGTGGTTGATATTGCAAAAGCGCATGTGGCCGCCATTGATTTTTTAGCTAAAGAAAAATATCATAATCCTTTTTCCGTTTTCAATTTAGGAACGGGGCAAGGCAATTCTGTTTTGGAAGTAATTCAAGCTTTTGAAGCAGTGAGTGGCGTAAAATTAAATTACCAAATTGGCCCAAGAAGAAGTGGAGATATCATTCAAATTTATGCAGATTGCCAAAAGGCATGGGATGAGTTAGGATGGAAAACATTATACGATTTAGAACAAAGCATGGCCAGCGCATGGAAGTGGGAACAAGCTTTGGCAAAAAAATAAAATACTATGAATAGAAATATATTAATCACCGGAGGCGCAGGATTTATTGGCTCGCACGTGGTTCGTTTGTTTGTAAACAAATACCCCAATTACCAAATTCACAACTTGGATAAATTAACCTATGCCGGTAATTTAAAAAACATAACCGACATTGAAAATGCCCCCAATTACCATTTTCATAAAGTGGATATTGTGGATGCAAATGCACTGAATGAATTATTCAAAAAACACCAATTTGATTCGGTAATTCATTTGGCAGCCGAGAGCCATGTGGATCGTAGCATTACAAACCCACTTGAATTTGTGATGACCAATGTGGTGGGTACTGTTAATTTATTAAATGCCGCCAAAGAAATTTGGAAAGACAATATGGAAAACAAAAGGTTTTACCATGTATCTACAGATGAAGTTTATGGCAGCTTGCATGATGGTGGTTTCTTCTTGGAAGACACCTCTTATGATCCGCAATCTCCCTACTCTGCTAGTAAAGCCAGCTCAGACCATTTTGTGCGTGCCTACCACAATACCTATAAAATGCCCGTTGTTTTAAGCAATTGCTCAAACAATTATGGTCCGAACCAATTCCCCGAAAAATTAATTCCATTGTTCATTAACAATATTCGCAACAACAAAGCTTTGCCTGTTTATGGCAAGGGTGAAAACGTGCGCGATTGGTTGTATGTAGTAGACCATGCCAGGGCTATTGATGATGTATTTCACAAAGGGGCCAATGGCGAAACCTATAATATTGGTGGATTTAACGAGTGGACCAATTTGGATTTAATTAAAGTTATTTGCAAAACTGCCGATAAAAAATTGGGTAGAGAAGAAGGAGAATCAGAAAAATTAATAAGCTACGTAACAGATCGTGCAGGACACGATTTGCGTTACGCCATTGATGCCAATAAAATAATGAAAGAACTTGGCTGGGAACCTAGCCTACAATTTGAAGAAGGCATTGCCAAAACCATTGATTGGTATTTAGAAAACCAAGAATGGATGGATGAAGTTACCAGTGGTAATTACGCCAAGTATTACGATCAAATGTACCAAAACAGATAAGCATTAGCCATGAAAGGAATTATACTCGCCGGAGGAAGCGGCACCCGTTTACACCCCCTCACCATTGCTGTTAGTAAGCAATTGATGCCGGTATACGACAAACCAATGATTTACTATCCGCTTAGCACTTTGATGTTGGCGGGTATTAGAGAAATATTAATTATTTCTACCCCACATGATTTACCTGGATTTAAAAAATTATTAGGTGATGGTTCTCAAATTGGATGTAGGTTTGAATATGCAGAGCAAGCTTCACCAGATGGCTTGGCGCAGGCATTTATAATTGGGGCAGATTTTATTGGAAAAGATAAAGTGGCATTGGTATTAGGTGATAATATTTTTTATGCTGCAGGTTTGAGCCAACTTTTACAAAGCAATAATGACCCTGATGGTGGTGTGGTGTTTGCTTACCATGTAAACGACCCAGAGCGCTACGGCGTGGTGGAGTTTGACAATAACATGAAAGCATTGAGTATTGAAGAAAAGCCAACAGAACCAAAATCAAGTTATGCGGTTCCTGGTTTGTATTTTTACGACAATAGCGTAGTAGAAATAGCTGCCAATATTAAACCCTCTCCAAGGGGTGAATTAGAAATTACAGATGTAAATAAAGTGTATTTGGCGGCAGGTAAATTAAAGGTAGGCGTATTGCAACGTGGTACGGCTTGGTTAGATACAGGCACCTTTGAATCTTTGATGCAAGCTGGTCAGTTTGTACAAGTAATTGAAGAACGCCAAGGATGGAAAATTGGCTGTATAGAAGAAATAGCCTACCGCATGGGATGGCTAGATATTGAAGGACTAGCGCGTGAGGCAAAAAAATATTTAAAGAGCGGTTATGGTAAATACATCATGGGCTTGCTCAAATAATTCATAACAAAATAATAAGAAGAAACCTATATGAACCCACAACATGAAGCATTGAAAAAATTTGGTTACCAAATTAATTATGCCCTCGAAAATTACAGCAATCACGGATTGTCTGCCGCTCAATTCTCCAATATTTTAATTGGTGGTTTAGGTGGTAGCGGTATTGGTGGTCGTATTGTGAAAACTATTTTCATGAACGAATTTCCAATTCCAGTTGAAGTAATTGCCGATTATTCTTTACCTGCATACGTAAACGAAAAAACCTTAATCATTTTAGGTTCGTACAGCGGAAATACCGAAGAAACTTTGGCCATGTTTGAAGAGGTTAAAGGAAAAGGCAGTACAGTTATTGTGCTTACAGGTGGTGGCAAATTGGCTGCTTTGGCGCAAGAACACAATATGAAAACCTATATGATTGAGCAAGGTTTTCAACCAAGAATGGCTTTAGGTTTTTCATTGACTTATTTGGTTCAAATCTTTGGTGAATTAATGGGCAAAGAAGTAAAAGGTGAATTGCAAAGCATTGCAGGTTTATTTGATGATTGCACGCCGTACTTTGAAGATGCAGAACAAGTATTTCATACCATACAATCTAAAAGCAAATCTAAATTTGTAATATTAAGCGATGCACAGTTTGAAGCTGTTGCTACACGCTTTGCGCAACAAATTCAAGAGAATGCCAAACATGAGTGTTTTACACATGTTGTTCCAGAACATAACCACAATGTAATTGAAAGTTATTATGGCACATTAGATACTGTATTTTTCTTTTTGAACTCAAATAGCAATGCTCGTGTAGGTTCTAGATTTGAATTTTTAAACGGCTTGCTTGAAGTTGAAAACCATAAAATTGTTGAGATGGGCGTGGAAGAATTCACCCTAACGGCTGTATACCAAACCATCCATCGCCTCGACTGGATTAGTTTGCTAGTAGCGGATTACAAAAAAGTAGATTCATTAAACGTTCCTAATATTGCATCTCTCAAAGAATTTTTAGAAAAAGTTTAATTTGTCGTTTTTAACTAAAATATTTGGCAAAAAAAGCGTGGAGGGAAATTCCTCCACGCAATTTGTAAATCCAATACAAGTTGAGTTTCACTCGCACCTCATTTTTGGGGTAGATGATGGATGTGAAACCATTGAACAAAGCATAGAAATATTAAGACATTTTGAAAAATTGGGCATGCGTAAGGTAATTACCACACCCCATGTTATGTCTGATTTTTACAAAAACAGCAAAGAGAATATTTACCCACTTAGAGATGAAATTAGAAAACGTCTGGTGGAAGAAAATATTCAAATAGAATTTGATGCCGCCGCGGAGTATATGATTGACGATGGCTTTGAGAAAAAAATTGCAGCTGGCAATCTCCTCACTTTTGGTCCTGAAGGCAAACACATTTTGGTGGAATTGCCCTTTATGACCGAACCAAGAAATTTTAGCGCTTGCCTATTTGAGTTACAAATAGGAGGATATATTCCAGTATTAGCGCATCCTGAACGCTATTTGTATTATGCAAATGAGAAAGAAAAGTACCACGAACTTAAAGACCGTGGCATTTTGTTTCAGCTCAACATGCTTTCTACATTAGGCTATTATTCTAAGCCTGTGGCCGATGCGGCAGCTTATTTGGTTCAGCAAAAATTAATAGATTTGGTTGGATCGGACACCCACCACATGCGACACATGCAAATTTTACCCGAAGCCATTCAAAATAAAACCTACAGAAAAGTTTGTGAAGCCGAATTATTAAATAATTATTTATAAATGACAGCTTAACTTTGTGTCATGACCAGAAAATTATTTTTCCTACTCCTATTACAAGCAAGCTTATTTTCGAGTAGTCTTTTTGCATCCGATTTTACTGTTGCCAATGAAAGAGGCAAAGAAGTTCTAGACCTTTTTGTAAATAAAAAGTTTGCCCAAATTGAAGGCAAGGTAGATTCACTCTACAGAAGCTATTACTCTGCCATAACACTTGAGCGTGATTGGAATGAACTATTGGGCACCTATGGCAATTTTGTAAGTGCTAGGGTGGTGAACTATGAGAAAAACCAATACTATAACTTCATTGCTTACAAAATTAATTTTGAATACTTACCTTATATTTTCAATTTAAGTTACAACGACCAAGGCAATATTATTTACATTTCGTTTATGCCTGCGCATAAAATTTATGTGGCGCCAGATTATTGTGATGTTACTAAATTCTTAGAAAGAAAAATTACCATCCACAATGGCTTTTATGATTTACCGGGTATTCTTACCATGCCAAATGATGTAGCAAAAGCGCCTTTGGTAATAATTGTAGTGGAAGCAGGACCAACAGATAAAGATGGTTCGTACGAAGAAAACAAACCCTATAAAGATTTAGCTTGGGGACTTGCCAGCA